>DASQKY010000001.1 GCA_035630295.1 Acidimicrobiales bacterium
GGCGGCCGGGCCGTCGGCGGTGAGGAAGCCCGACACCATGGTGAGGCCCCCGAACAGGAACAGCCAGTAGCCCAGGGCGTTCAACCGGGGGAAGGCCATCTCCTTGGCCCCGATGTGCAGGGGCACCAGGTAGTTGGCCAGGCCGAAGGCCATGGGCACGATGAACAGGTAGATCATCACGCTGCCGTGCATCGTGAAGACCTGGTTGTAGGCGCCGGGCTCCACCACCTGGGTCCCCGGGGAGTACAGCTCGACCCGCACCACGGTGGCCAGGGCCCCGCCCAGCAGGAAGAAGCCCAGGGCGGTGACGATGTACATGAGCCCGATCACCTTGTGGTCGGTGCTGGTCAGCAGGCCCAGGAGGCCCTGCCCCCGCACCGACGAGGGGGGCCGGTCGGGCTCCTCGTCGGCCGGGGTGGGGGCGATGTCGTCGCGCCGGCCGTCGACCGCGGTCACCCTCCCCCCTCCCCCTCGTCGGGGCCGGCCGGGCGGGCCGGCCCCTCCGGCCCGGTGGCCGACGCCTCGGCCCAGGCCGCGAACTCCCGGGCGCTCACGATGCGGACCGTGAAGTTCATCCGCCAGTGGTCGAGGCCGCAGTACTCGGCGCAGCGCCCGACGAAGGTGCCCTCCTCGGTCGGCGTCACGTCGACCTCGTTGTCGACCCCGGGCACCAGGTCGCGCTTGGACAGGAAGTCCGGTACCCAGAAGGAGTGGGCCACGTCGGCCGACACCAGCTCCAGCCGGGTGGTCCGGTCGACGGGCAGGACCAGCTCGGGCCCGGTGGTCCCGGTGCCGTCGCCGGCGACCACGACCCCCTCCCCGGGGTAGGTGAACTGCCACGACCACTGGAAGCCCTGGATCTCGACCACGACGTCGGGGTCGGCCACCTTCTCCTCGACCCTGGTCAGCGCGCCGGTCCCGAAGGCGAACAGGACGGCCACGATGACGATGGGGATCACCGTGTAGGCGATCTCGATGGGCACGTGCTCGGCCACCTGGGGGGGCAGGGTGTCGTTGCGGCGCCGGTAGCGGACGATGGACCAGGCCACCAGGGCCCACACCAGGCCGGCCACCACGGCGGCGGCCACGGTGACCGGCGTGAGCAGGCGGTCGATCACGCCCCCCTGCTCGGTGACCGGCTCCGGGGCGATCGAGCACCCGCCCAGCACCAGCACCACCAGGGCGGCCGGGGCGGGCACCACGCGGGCGAGGAGCCGTCGGCACATCGGGTGCCGACCCTACCGATCCCTCGACGGACCAGCCGGGTCGTGGGGGACGGGCGGGGCGGGCGACACGGCGGGGCACTCCCACCGGGCCCCGGGCTCACACATCGAGGCCACTGACGGCCGGCCCGATCCCCCGACCGGCGGCCGCGTCGGCCACCATCTCGACGTGGACGTGCTCTCGATGCGGACGATCTTCCGGTGCCGGGACCTGGCCGCGGCCCGGGCCTTCTGGGAGGGGACCCTGGGGCTCACGGTGGCCCGGGAGTACGGCGCCGGCGGCGTCGTCACCGGCGTGGTGCTCTTCGCCGGCGGGGGCTTCGTGGAGCTCACGGCGGCCGGGCCCGGGGAGCCGGGGGGCGCCCCGACCGGCGCCGGGCCCACGGCCGACGGGCCGGGCTCGGCCGCGGTGTGGCTCCAGGTGGCCGACGTGGCCGACGAGGAGGCCCGCCTGGTCCTGGCCGGCGTGCCCATCGACCGCCCCGCCGAGCGCATGCCCTGGGGCCTGGTGGAGTGCTGGCTGCGCGACCCCGACGGGGTGCGCATCGTCCTGGTCGAGACCCCGCCCGACCACCCCCTCCGCCGCCGCCTGGACGGCTGAGGTCCCGGCCCGCCGGTCAGCCGCCGGCGGCCACCAGCTCGGCGATCTGCACCGCGTTGAGGGCCGCGCCCTTGCGCAGGTTGTCGCCGGTGACGAAGAAGGCCAGGCCCCGGCCCTCGGGCACCGTCTCGTCGGCCCGGATGCGGCCCACGTAGGTGGGGTCGGCCCCGGCCGCCACCAGCGGGGTGGGCTGGTCGTGGAGGACCACCCCGGGGGCGGAGGCCAGCACGTCGGTGGCCTCGACCGTCGACAGGGGCCGGGCGAAGCGGGCGTTGACGGCCAGGGAGTGGCCGGTGAACACCGGCACCCGGACGCACAGCCCCGACACCGGCAGGTCGGGCAGGCCCAGGATCTTGCGGCTCTCGTGGCGGAGCTTCTGGTCCTCGTCGGTCTCGCCCCGCCCGTCGTCGACGTAGCTCCCGGCCTGGGGGATGACGTTGTAGGCGATGGTGGTGGGGAACTTGGCCGCCTCGGGGAAGGTCACCGCGGCGCCGTCGTGGGTCAGCTCGGGGGCCTTGTCGCCGGCCGCCGCCACCTGGGCGGCCAGCTCCTCGACGCCGGCCAGGCCACCCCCGGAGACGGCCTGGTAGGTGGAGACCACCAGGGCCTCCAGCCCGGCCGCCCGGTGCAGGGCCATGAGGGCCGGCATGGCCGCCATGGTCGTGCAGTTGGGGTTGGCGATGATGCCCTTGGGGCGCTGGGCCACGGCCTCCGGGTTGACCTCGGAGACGACCAGGGGCACCTCGGGGTGCATGCGCCAGGCCGAGGAGTTGTCGATGACCACCGGGCCCGAGGCGGCGATGCGCTCGGCCGTGGCCCGCGACGCGGTGGCCCCGGCCGACATGAGCACGATGTCCAGCTCCGAGAGGTCCGCGGTGGCCACGTCCTCGACGGTCACCTCGCCCCCCGCCCACGGCAGGGTGGTGCCGGCCGAGCGGGCCGAGGCCAGGAAGCGCACGCCCAGGGCCGGGAAGGCCCGCTCCTCGAGGATGCCCCGCATCACGCCCCCGACCTGGCCGGTGGCTCCCACGATCCCGATCTGCATGCCGGCCAGGCTACCGAGGCCCACCCCACCCTCCGAAGCGGGTTGCCGGCGGGTCAGGCCGCGGGCTGGTCCAGGCCGAAGGCGGCGTGGAGGACGGTGACGGCCCGGTCCAGCTCGACCTCGCGGACGATGCAGGAGATGCGGATGGCCGAGGTGGAGATCATCTCGATGTTGATGGCGTTGGCGGCCAGGGTCTCGAACACGGTGGCGGCCACGCCGGGGTGCGACTTCATGCCCGCCCCCACCAGGCTGACCCGGGCGATGCCGTCATCGGCGGTGACGGCATCGGCGCCGATCTCCGACACCAGGGCCTCGCTCAGCTCCCGGCCGGTGGGCAGCTCGTCCCGGGGCAGGGTGAAGGAGATGTCGGTCCGGCCGCCCTCGGAGACGTTCTGGACGATCATGTCCACGTTCACCTCCCGGGTGGCCAGGGTCCGGAAGAGCTGGGCGGCGATGCCGGGCCGGTCCGGCAGGTTGGTGATCGTGATCTTGGCCTCGGAGGCGTCGCCCACGACGCCCGAGACCATGGCCTGCTCCATCATCGGGTCCTCCTCGTCGATCCAGGTCCCCTGCTCCCACGTGAAGGCCGACCGCACGTGCAGCGGGACCTTGTGGGTGCGGGCGTACTCCACGGCCCGCATGGCCGGCTTGGGGCACCCGCAGGCGCACATCTCCAGCATCTCGTCGAAGCTGACCCGGGCCAGCTTGCGGGCCGTGGCCACCACCCGGGGATCGGTGGTGAACACCCCGGACACGTCGGTGTAGAGCTCGCACACCCCGCCCAGGGCGTGGGCCAGGGCCACCGCGGTGGTGTCGGAGCCCCCCCGCCCGAAGAAGGTCACGTTGCGGTCGACCGACACGCCCTGCGAGCCGCCCACCACCGGCACCCGCCCCTGGGCGATGGCCTCCCGCAGCCGGTCGGGCCGGACCTCGAGGATCTTGGCGTTCATGTGGTTGCTGTCGGTGAGGAAGCCGGCCTGGCTGCCCGTGAAGGAGTCGGCCGGCACCCCGAGGTCGTGGAGGGCCATGCACACCAGGGCCGTGGCCTTGCGCTCGCCGGCGGTGATGAGCATGTCCATCTCCCGGCCCGGCCGGGTGCGCGACACCTGGCTGGCCAGGTGGAGGAGCTCGTCGGTCTCCTTGCCCATGGCCGAGACCACCAGGACGACGTCGTCGCCCCGGCGGCGGGTGCGGGCCACCTGGTCGGCCACGTCGCGCATGCGGTCGGGGTCGGCGACCGACGTCCCCCCGAACTTCTGGACCACGAGCGCCACGGCCGGGCACGGTACCGCGCCGGCCCGGCCGGCCCTCAGCCGCTTCGCCGGCGGGGCAGGGTCGAGGGCGGCTAGGCGGGGCGGTCGGTGGCCCGGCGGACGGGCCGGGCCCGGAAGTCGGGCGGCGGCTCGGCCACCTCGGGGCCGTCGATGAGCACGGCCCAGGCCCGGAGCTGGGCCACGCCGGTGGGGATGTCGCCCCCGACCAGGACGCACAGGGCCTTCAGGTCGTCGTGGCGGAGGGACAGGACCTTGCCGTTGAAGTCGCCCCGGGCCTCGATGATGGACTGCACGTAGCGCTGCACGGGCTCGGCCGGGTCGACCTGGCGCATGGCCTCCAGGTCGATGACCAGCTTGCGCCGGTCCTTGGCCTCGGTGCCGGTGGGGCCGGTCTCGCCCAGGAGCACGCTGACCGGCACCCGGTAGAAGTCGGCCAGGGCCTTGAGGCGGGGCAGGCTCAGGTTCCGGAAGCCCCGCTCGTAGGCGCCGACGGCCGAGGCGCTCCACCGCCCACCCGAGCGCTCCTCGACGTCCGACAGCGACAGGGCCTGGGCCTGCCGGATGGCCCGGAGGCGCTGCCCGACCCGGCGGGCGAAGATCTCCTCCTCGGCCATGACGGCCGGGGAGCCGGCCTCCTCGGCGTCGCCGGCCGCCGGGGCGGGGTCGGGGGCGGGGGAGGCGGGCTCGTCGGGGGCCGCGTCGTCGGCTGGCATGCCCCCATTCTGACGCAAGCGGTGACCGGTTGGCGACGCATCGTGCGATCAGCACTCCTACCTGGGGTTGGCGGGGTCGATCCGGCGCCCCGGGGACGCCGGTCGCGGGGGGTGCCTGCTCCCGCCGGCCGCCAGCGGGTACCTTCGCCCGCCGTGACCTCGGAGGAGAAGCGCCAACGCCACAAGGACGGACACCGCAGCCGCGTGGAGGCGGCGCGCATGGCCCAGGCCCGCGCCGCCCGGCGACAACGCCTGATCGTCCTGGGGGCCGTGCTGGCCTTCGTCGTGGTGGTGGTCGTGGTGGCCGCTGTGCTGCTGGGCGGCGACGACGACTCGACGGCGGAGGACGCCGCCACGACCACCACCACCGCTCCCGGCGACGGGTCCAGCACCTCGTCCACCGACGTGCCCACCACCGTGTCGCTGCCCGCCGCCCCGACCGGCGCCACCATCGAGGACGACACCCCGTGCCCGGCCGAGGACGGCTCCGAGGAGCGGGTGTCCACCTTCGCCCAGGCCCCGCCCACCTGCATCGAGGAGGGTGAGGCGTTGGAGGCCGTGATCGAGACCTCGGCCGGGACCGTCACCGCCACCCTCGACGCCGAGGCCGCCCCCACCATGGTCAACAACTTCGTGGTGCTGGCCCGGTACAAGTACTTCGACGGCCTGCCCTTCCACCGCCTGATGCCCGACTTCGTGGCCCAGACCGGCTCCAGCGGCACCCCCGACTACGGCTCCGGCGGCCCCGGCTACGACATGCCCGACATCGAGAAGCCCACCGACGGCTACGCCCCCGGCGACCTGGCCATGGCCCGGTCCGACGCCGTGTCGGGCAGCCAGTTCTTCATCGTGGCCAGCGAGAACGGCGCCACCGCCCTCACCAACGAGTACCCCCGCTTCGGGAAGGTCACCGAGGGGCTGGAGCTGGTGGCCGAGCTGGCCGCCAAGGGCGACGAGGCCAGCAACGGCACGCCCACCGAGCTGGTCACCATCACCTCGGTCACCATCCGGTCCGCCCAGGACTGAACCGGCGACGGGCCCGGCTACCGGGGCAGGTCGGCCAGGGAGCCCGGGGCGCCCCCCACGAAGACCACGGGCTCGGCCGGCCCCACCCCCCGCCACGAGCCGTCGGGGTCGCGCACCAGGGCTGAGCCGGCGGCCAGGCCCACGATCCTGAGCGAGGCCGGCGACAGGGCCCGGGTGCGGTGGACGGCGTCCTCGGACCACGAGTCGAACCCGGGGATGACGGTGACCCCCGACAGCAGCCCCAGCCCCACGGTGAAGGCCCCGCCCCGGGGGTCGACCATCGGGTCGCACAGCACCATGGCCCCGGCGTCCACGCCGGCCAGCACCGCTCCCCCGTCCCAGGCGGCCAGGATGGCCTCCCACACCGGCGTGCCCTTCAGCACCGAGCGCACGTGCATGGGCGAGGAGCCGGCCAGGTAGACGAAGCGGGCGGCCCGCAGCTCGGCGGCCAGGTCCTCGGAGGTGGCGTCGGGGCGGCGCAGCACGTCGAGGCCCCGGACCGGCACCCCCAGCGCCCCGAAGCGCTCGGTGGCCGCCTCCACCAGGCGACTGGGGTGCTCATAGGCGGCGCCGGTGGGCAGGACCAGCACCTCGTCGATGCCGGAGGCCACCAGCTCGGCCTCGACCGCGGTGTCGGGGTGGAACGGGGAGCCGCCCACCAGGGCGAGGGGTCCGGGCATGCTGCGACGGTACTCAACGCCCCCGGGGGCGGGCGCCCGGCCCGCCCCCGCTCCCCCCTCGGGACGGGCCCGGCGCAGGCGGTTTCGGGCCGGGGACACCGGTGGGCCAACGTGAACCCATGGCCCCGCACCCCCCGACCGCCCGGCCGGGCGAGGTCCCGTGGGGCCGGGTGGTGGCCGCCGGCCTGCTGGCCGGGTTCACCTCGGGGCTCTTCGGCGTGGGCGGCGGCATCGTGATCGTGCCGGCCCTGGCCCTGCTGGCCGGCTTCCCGCCCAAGCTGGCCACCGGCACGTCGCTGACCGCCATCGTGCCCATCTCCCTGGCCGGCGCGGCCGGCTACGCCACCGCCGGCGAGGTGGACCTGGGCTACGGCCTGCTCATCGCGGCCGGCGCCCTGGCCGGGGCGGTGCTGGGCACCCGCTGGCTGCGGACCATCAGCGGGCCGGCGCTCCAGCTCGGCTTCGCCGCCCTGATGGTGGCCGCCGCCGTACGCCTGGTGGCCGGGGGGGAGGCCGACGGCGCCGGCCACCTGGACCTCGACCCCGGCGGGGTGGTGGCCCTCCTGGCCCTGGGGCTGGGCGCCGGGGTGCTGGCCGGCCTCCTGGGGGTCGGGGGCGGCATCGTCATCGTCCCGGCCCTGACCATCGCCTTCGGCCTGCCCCTGGTGCTGGCCAAGGGCACGTCGCTGGCCGTCATCATCCCCACCGCCATCGTGGGGACGATGCGCAACCGGTCCTCGGGGCTCACCGCCCTCCGGCCCGGCCTGGTGGTGGGCGGCGCCGGTGTGGCCACCGCGCTGGCCGCCTCCCAGCTCTCGCTCGACCTCGACCCGGACCTGTCGGCCGCGCTGTTCGCCGGCCTCCTCGTCGTGGGGGCCGCCCGCCTGGTGGCCACGGCCCGGGCCGACGACGGCGAGCCCGAGACGCCGGCAGGACTTGGATCGGCCGACTGACCCCTCGGTAGCCTCGCCCGATGGCCATCTCACGGGTTGGAATCGTCGGGTCGGGGATCATGGGCGCGGGCATCGCCGAGGTGGCGGCCAAGGCCGGCATCGACGTGGTGCTGCGCTCCCGCAAGCAGGAGACCGCGGAGGCGATGCGGGCCGGGCTGGAGAAGAGCCTGGGCAAGCAGGTCGACAAGGGCCGCCTGTCCGAGGAGGACCGCGACGCCGTCCTGGGCCGGGTCACCGCCACCGCCGACCTGAGTGCCCTGGCCGACTGCGACCTGGTGATCGAGTCGGTGGTCGAGGACCTGGCCGTCAAGAAGGCCCTGTTCGCCGAGCTGGACCAGGTGGTGAAGGCCGACGCCATCCTGGCCACCAACACCTCGACCCTGCCGGTGGTGGAGATGGCGGTGGCCACCGGCCGCCCCGACAAGGTGGTGGGCGTCCACTTCTTCAACCCGGCGCCCATGATGGGGCTGGTCGAGATCATCCCACCCCTCACCGCCTCGGACGAGACCGTCGAGGCCGTCACCGCCTTCGCCACGGCCTGCGGGAAGGACCCGGTGCGGGTCCAGGACCGGGCCGGCTTCATCGTCAACGCCCTGCTCTTCCCGTACCTCAACAACGCGGTGCGGATGCTGGAGAACGGCATCGCCTCCCGGGACGACATCGACGCCGCCATGAAGGGCGGCTGCAACTTCCCCATGGGGCCCCTGGCCCTCCTGGACCTGGTCGGCCTGGACACCTCGGTGGCCATCCTCGACGCCCTGTACGCCGAGTTCGCCGACCCCAACTTCAGCCCCGCGCCCGCCCTGCGGCGCATGGTGGCCGCCGGCCACCTGGGCCGGAAGTCGGGCCAGGGCTTCTACGACTACCGGCGCTAGCCCGTCCCGGCCGGCCCCGGCCGACCGCGACGGTCGGGGGCCGGGCATGATGCCGTCATGGACAACGGTGGCGAGGCCTCGGACCTGACGCCCGCCTCCCCCGACGACGCCCTGGCCCGCGCCGTGGGCGCCGCCATCGGGGGTCGCGGCGAGGACGGCGGTCGACCCACCGCCGGCCAGGTGCGCGAGGTGATGAGCCTGGCCCGGGCCTCGGCCCGGCGGGCGGGACGCAAGGCGGTCACCTCCGGGCGCTGGCTGGCCGAGGTCACCCTGGACGCCACCGGCCACCTGCCCGTGCGCGACCTGGCCACCCTCCAGGCCCACCACGACGGGCTGGCGGGGGCCCTCCTGGCCCGGCCCCTGGTCCGCAACGCCAGCCTGGCCGCGGCGGCGGTGGGGGCCACCACCGGGGCCCTGGCCGCCGCCTCCGAGGCCACGCCGGCCACGTGGGCCGCCCTGCCGGTGGAGCTGGCGGCCGAGACCCTCATCGTGGTGGCCCTGGAGATGAAGCTGGTGGGCGAGCTCCACGAGGCCGCCGGCTACCCGCTGGCCGGCGACCTGCGGGCCAACGGGCCCCTCATCGCCAAGGCCTGGGCCGAGACCCGGGGGCTGTCGGCCGGCGAGATGGCCCGCCTCCTCCGGCCCGGCCAGGGCGGGGCCCTGGCCTCCAGCGCCTCGGACCTGTTGGGCCGGTCGGCCCGCGACCAGCTGACGGCCCAGATCCGGCGCCGGCTGCTGCGGCGGGCCGGGCGCAACATGGCCACCTTCGTGCCCCTCATGGCCGGGGCGCTGGCCGGGGGCGAGCTCAACCGCCGGGCCACCCGCAAGCTGGGGCTCACGGTGGCCCGCACCCTCGGCATCCCCCCGCCGTGACCCCGACCGACCCGGGGCCCTCCCGCTGGGCCATCCCGTCGCCGGTCGAGGCCGACCCGGACGGGCCGGTGGCCGTGGGCGGTGACCTGGAGCCCGCCACCGTGCTGGCCGCCTACCGGGCCGGCGTCTTCCCCATGCCCATCGGGCGGACCGGCCGGGTGCTGGCCTGGTGGTCGCCGGATCCCCGGGGGGTCATCCCCCTCGACGGGATGCGGGTCACCCGGTCGCTGCGCCAGGCCGCCCGACGCCACCACGTCACCGTCGACGCCGCCTTCGACGAGGTGGTCCGGGCCTGCGCCGACCCCCGGCGCCCGGGGGCGTGGATCACCCGGGGCGTCCGGCGGGCCTACACCTCGCTCCACGAGCTGGGGTGGGCCCACAGCGTCGAGGCCTGGACCGCGGACGGCGCCCTGGCCGGGGGCCTCTACGGGGTGGCCGTCGGCGGGCTGTTCGCCGGGGAGTCGATGTTCCACCGCTCGCGGGACGGCTCCAAGGTGGCGCTGCTGGGCCTGGTCGACCTGCTGCGGGACGGGGGCGCCCGGCTGCTCGACGTGCAGTGGACCACCGCCCACCTGGCCAGCCTGGGGGCGGTCGACATCCCGCGCCGGGCCTACCTCGACCAGCTGGAGGCGGCCCTGCAGGCCCCCCTCCCCGCCGTCTTCGGGGGCCCGGCCCCCCGACCCGCGGCGCCGGCGGCCGGCGCCGGTGGGGTCGGGGCCGCCGGACCGGGCCATCCCCCGACCGGCGACCCCTGGGCCACGTCGTGACGGCCCGGGACGGTCGTCCGGCACGCCCCGCACGGGGTGCCGACCGGGTCCCTCGTCGGCCGCTCCGGCGTCGCTGCCGGCAGGGTACGCACGGGGCCCGAGCTCGGCTTGAGTAGTCGTTGCGCAAACCGCCGGCGCCGCCCCCGCGGGGCGCCCGTCGATCCTGCGATCGCCGGGGCCGGGATGGCATCATGCCGGGGCCGCCCGCCGCTCCGGCACCGGCCCGGAACAGGAGCACCATGACCGATCAACTCGTCTCGGATCCGGCCTCGGGCCTGTTCAGCGAGGCGATGCTCCGGGCCCTGCTCCCCTCCCGGGTGGCCACCGCCCGGCGGACCCTCCGGCAACTGGGCCTGGCCGTGGTCACGGTGGAGGGCGGTCCCGAGGCCCGGGACCTGGCCGCCATCGTGCGGGGCGCCATCCGGGACTCCGACCTGGCCGCCCGGCTCGACGACGGGGCGGTGGCCGTGGTGCTGGAGTTCACCCCCAGCGAGGGCTGCCTCATCGTCGTCAACCGGCTGCGTGACCGCATCCGGGAGATGACGCCCGACGCCGTGGTCCACGCCGGCGTGGCCTGCTACCCGGCCCACGCCATCTCGGCCGACGAGCTGGTCGTGGGGGCCCGCGACGCCGCCACCGGCTCGGACGCGGGCGAGGCGCTGATCGCCCCCATCCCGGACTGAGCGGCGTGGCCCACGCTCCGACGGCCGCGGGGTCGGG
Source organism: Acidimicrobiales bacterium (assembly GCA_035630295.1). Classification (NCBI taxonomy): domain Bacteria; kingdom Bacillati; phylum Actinomycetota; class Acidimicrobiia; order Acidimicrobiales; species Acidimicrobiales bacterium. The sequence continues at coordinate 10,751 of DASQKY010000001.1, forward strand.
CGCCGATCCCGCCCCGCCCGGACCCCCTCCCGGCGCCGGCGCCCTTGAATGGCGTCGCTCGCGGCCGATCGTTGCCAGGTGATCGACCGTGCTGCACCCGGGGTCGTCTCGGGGTGCATCGGCCTCGTCCTGGCCGTCGCCGCCATGGCCACCGACCAGCTCTGGCTGGCGGGGGCCGCCGGCGTCGCCGCCCTGGTGGCGGGCCTGTTCACCCTGGGCCTGGCCGACCGGCTGCGGCGCACCAACGCCACCGCCGAGGCCGAGGCCAGCCGGGCCGACGTGGCCGAGCTGGAGAGCGAGGCCATGGCCGCCCGGGCCGCCCGGTTCGAGGCCGAGGCCCTCATCGCCCGCACCCACCTCTCCGAGCTGGGCGCCCCCCCGATGCCCAGCCGGATCGACCTGACCCGGGTCACCGACGCGCCGACCGGGCTGTTCAACACCGCCTTCTTCGCCGTCACCCTCGACAAGCGGGTGGCCGCCGCCCGCCGGGGGCTGCGGCCGCTGGCCCTGGCCCTCCTGGAGCCGGTGACCGGCATGGACACCGGGGAGCCGGCGCCGGCCGTGAGCCGCCCGGTGGCCGACTCGCTGCTGGCCACCCTGCGCGACTCCGACATCGCCTGCCGCCTGGACGAGGGCCTGGTCGCCCTCATCCTGGAGGACACGCCCGAGAACGGGGCGGTGTGGACCGTGGAGCGGGTCCGCCGCAACCTGGCCGCGGTGCTCGACGGGGGCACCCTGCGGGCCGGGGTGGCCTGCTACCCGGCCCACGCCTTCGACGCCGACCAGCTCCTGGACTCGGCCCACCAGGCCCTGGGGGCGGCCCGGGACTGGCGCCAGGACCGCATCGAGGTGGCCGCCGTCCCCGACGACTGAGCGGGCCACCGGGCCCCGCCCGGCGACCGGGCGGGCGCTCAGAGGGGGCCGAGCAGGCGGGCGGCGTGCTCCTGCCACCGCTCCCGGGTGATGCCGATCACCAGCATGTCGTGGTAGCGGCCGCTCATGAACTCGTGGTCGACGAGACGGCCCTCGACCTGGGCCACCCGGCCCAGGCCGGAGCTGAAGGTGGTCGAGTTGGGCTCCAGGACCTCGGCGTAGACCTTGCGCAGGTCGAACTCCGCGAAGAGGTGGTCGATCAGCAGGACCAGGCCCTCCAGGCCGGCACCCTGGGGCGCGTCGGGCCGCGACACCACGGCCACGTGGACGTGCCGGTTGCGCATGTCGGGCTCGAAGGCGCTGACCATGGCCACCATCCGGTTGCTGTGCAGGACGGCGAACTGGCAGAGGACCCGGTCCCACAGCACCCGGCCGAAGGTCTCGGGGCTCGGCGTCGTGCCCCGGAGCCGGAACCGGACCAGGTTGTCCCCCCGGGTGAACAGGTCGAGGGCCTCGCCGTGGTGGGCCCCGGTCAGGGGGGCCAGGTGGACCCGTCGCCCCCGGAGCGGGGCGCGGGACCCGGGCTGGGCCGGCTCGCCCGGCGCCGGCGCCAGCGTCTGGCTGTAGTGGTAGACGTCGCCCAGGGTGCGGATCTCGGCCAGCAGGTCGTCGGGGAGGCGGATGCCCTGCTCCTCCAACCAGGACACCACCTCCACGGCCACCATGGAGTCCCACCCGAGCTGCTCGACCAGCAGGTCGGACTCGCTCCACGCGCTGCTGTCCATGTCGAGGTGGGCACCGAGGGCGTGGGCGAAGGCGGCGAACCCGCTGCGTCGCTGGGTCGGGGTCTCGGTCATGGGCGGGCGGCCGGGGCGGGCCGGGACGCGATCACCGCCCGTCGGCGCGACGGGCGGTGGGGGGCGGCGGGCATGGGGCGTCTCCTGGGGTGGCGCGTGCGGTGCGATGGAGCGTCGGATCGGGACGGGGCCGCGGGGCCGGGCCCGGCGGGGCCTCGGGCCGGCCGGGCGGGGACGACCGGGGGCGACCCCCGCCGATGTCGTGATCCCGACCGCCTGGTCCACGTATCCCCCTCGTCTCTCATTCCCGATCCACACGCTTCTTGCCCGCCGACGCCTCCTCGTTCCAAAGTGTCCGGATCTGACTTCTTTCACCAACTTGGAACCACCCCTCGCCCTACGGGCAAGAACAGACGAGCCCCGCCCAGCGACCGATCCCCCAACTGTTGGGTGGAGCTCACCAGCCGGAGGGGGACAAGGCGCAACCAGTCCCCCTCCGGCCCAGATCAGCGTCCCGATCCCGGGGCGGACCAGTCTCGGTCGAGTGGACGCCCGACCGAGCGACGTTCGTCCGGTGCGCCCGCCGGAGGAGGGCCGGCGCACCGGGCGAACGCTCACCCGGTGGTGCCCGGCCGCGCCTCACCGCGGCTCGGTGGCGACGTCAGCCCGGGCCGTCCAGCTCGGCCAGCACCGCCTCGGTGTCGGCTCCCAGGGGCCGGCCCGCCCACCGGATGCGGCCCGGCGTGGCCGACAGGCGAGCCACCAAACCCTGCATGGCGACGCCGTCCACCTCGGGCAGGGCCCCCCGGGCGGCCAGGTGCGGGTCGGCCAGGATGTCGCCCATGGTGTGCACCGGGGCGGCGGCGGCGTGGGCCTCCTCGAAGACCCGGAGCACCTCGGGCCGCTCCCGGGCCGCCACCCACGCCGCCAGGGTGGCCTCGACCAGGTCGCGATGCTCCACCCGGTCCCCGAAGGTGGACACCCGGGGGTCGCCGGCCAGGCCGATGAGGGCCATCACCCGCTGGGCCACCGACTCGGCCGAGGTGCTGACGGCGACCCAGGCCCCGTCCGCGCACCGGTACGTGCCCCGGGGCACCGAGTAGGGGATGCCCGAGCCCAGCCGGGGCTGGTCGTAGTCGAGCAGGGCCTTGGCCGCTGGCAGGGGCCCCATGACCTGGAGCAGCGACTCGTACAGGTTGACGTCGACCACCTGGCCGACGCCGCTGTGCACCGCCACCATGGTGGCGAAGGCGGCCACCAGGGCGGTGATCTCGTCGGTGAGGGCGATGGGCGGGAGCAGCGGACCGCCGTCGGGCTCGCCGTTCACCGCCGCGAAGCCGCTCATGGCCTCGGCCAGGGTGGCGAAGCCGGGGCGCCCGGCGTAGGGGCCGTCCTGCCCGAAGCCCGTGACCCGGGTGACCACCAGCCCCGGCCGGGCCGCGATGAGCTCGACGGGGTCGAGGCCCAGCCGCTCCAGCGTGCCGGGTCGCAGGTTCTCGACCAGCACGTCGGCCGTGGCCACCAGGCGCCGCATGCGGGCCAGGTCGTCGGGGTCCTTGAGGTCCAGGGTGACGGTCCGCTTGTTGCGGCCCTCCAGCTTCCACCACAGGGTCACGCCGTCGCGCGGGTCGCGCCAGCCCATGGCCCGGGTGGTGTCGCCCCCGTCGGGGCGCTCCACCTTGATCACCTCGGCGCCGAAGTCCCCGAGGTAGCGGGCGCACCCGGGCCCGGCCACCACCGTGCTGCAGTCGATCACCCGCAGCCCGGCCAGGGGGCCGGGGGGGCCGTCCCCGCCCGCCGGACCGGGGCCGGGGGCCGCGCCGTCGGCGCCGCCGGGCGCGGACGCCGGGCCCTCGCTCACGCCGCCGCTCGGTCGAGGCCGATGACGAAGCAGCGGTCGGCCAGGCTCCCGAAGGCGTAGGGCCCGTAGAGGTCGGCGAACATGTGGCGGGTCTTCTCGCTCCAGGCCAGGGCCTCGGGGCTGGAGATGCGGTGGAACACCTGGCAGATGCCACCCTCGTGCACCTGGTACTCGGCCCACGCCCCGGGGAAGTCCTTGACGCAGGCCACCTCCACCCACGGCACCGGGCCGGTGGCGGGGAAGTGCCGCACCCGGTTCCGGTGGGTGTGGCCGGCCAGGTAGGCCACGATCCGGGACCGCCGGGCCACCACGTCGATCAGGCGCTCGGAGTCGTCGGGGTTGATGCCGAAGTAGCGCTCCGGGCGCTGGTTCGACGACGGGTTCCACGGGTGGTGGTGGCCCAGCACCACCACGGGACGGTCCGACTCGGCCGCCAGCGTGTCGAGCCAGTCGAGCTGGTCGACCGACAGGCCGCCGTGCTCCACGTCCTCCAGCGAGGTGTCCAGCAGGGCCAGGCGCACCCCCGGCAGCACCACCTCCTGGGTCGGCACCGCTCCCCGGTCCAGGCGGTGGTACGACTCGTGGTTGCCCCGCACCCAGGTCATCCGGTCGGCCAGGGGGGCGTACGCGGCCAGGAAGGCGTCGACCTGGGCGTCGGTGCCGTCGCTGGTCAGGTCGCCCTTGACCACCAGGGCGTCGGGGTCGAGCTCCAGGATCTCGGCCACCGCCCCCCGGTTCATGACCTCGGGGTAGGGCGACTCGCCCGGCTCGGACCGGAACACCGGCCCGGCGTCGAGCCCCTCCATCCGCCCGCACACCTCCTCGCCGAAGTGCACGTCGTTCACGGTGGCGAAGGTGGCCAGCAGCTCGCCCGGTTCGGGCAGGGTGCGGAAGGCGATGCCCTCCAGCTCGTGCTCGGTGTCGGGCCGCAGGCCGTCGGTGCGGCGCACCTCGGTGCCGTGGTGCACGACGGCGTAGGTGCTGGCGACGGTGGTGAGCTCGGGGACGTCCACGGGAGCGAGGGTAGCGAGGCCCCACCCCCCGTTCCCCTCCCCCCGCCGGCCAACCGGCGCGCCGTCGGAGGCCCGGCACCCCGGGCCCGCGGGGCGGTCAGCCGCCGGAGACGAGCAGGTCGGCGCCGATCGGCGGGGTGGGGTCGTCGGCCAGGGCGAACCACCCCTCGGGCACCGGCACCGGGCGGGGCCCGTGGGTGTGGCCCCGGACGGTGCGCTCGGCCCCCGGCACCAGGGCCAGGCCCGGGTCGAGGTCGTCGAGGCGGACCCCCAGCTCCTCGATGGAGGCCACCTGGGACAGGGCCCGCCGGGCCTCGCCTCCGACCGGGTAGCCGGCCAGGTACCAGCCGGTGTGCTTGCGCACCTCCCGGGCGGCGCGCCCGGGGCCGAACGCCTCGACCAGCAGGTCGGCGTGGCGGCGCAGCACGGGCACCACCTCGCCCAGGAGGGGCGCGGGGCGGACCGGGCGGCCGGCCAGCGTGTCGGCCAGGTCGCGGAACAACCAGGGCCGGCCCAGGCAGCCCCGGCCCACCACCACGCCGTCGCACCCGGTGGCGGCCATCATGCGCACCGCGTCGGCGCCCTCCAGGATGTCGCCGTTGCCCAGCACCGGCACGGTGGCCACCGCCTCCTTGAGCCTGGTGATGGCGTCCCAGTCGGCGGCCCCGGAGTAGAGCTGCTCGGCGGTGCGGGCGTGGAGGGCCACCGCGGCGGCCCCCTCGCCCTCGGCCATGCGGCCCGCCTCCAGGTAGGTGAGGTGGTCGCCGTCCAGGCCCAGGCGCATCTTGACCGTGAAGGGCGCCGGGCCGGCGGCCCGCACCGAGGCCCGGACGATCGCCGCGAACAGGGCCCGCCGCACCGGCAGGGCCGCGCCGCCCCCCTTGCGGGTGACCTTGGGAGCCGGACAGCCCACGTTGAGGTCCACGTGCTCGACCCCGTGCCCGTCGACCAGGATCCGCACCGCCTCGCCCATGACCCGGGGGTCGGTGCCGTAGAGCTGCACGCTGCGGGGTGACTCGTCGGGGTGGAAGGCCACCATGTCCAGGGTGCGCGTGTTGCCCTCGACCAGGGCCCGGGCCGTGATCATCTCGCTCACGTAGAGGGCCCCACCGAACGACTGGCACAGGCGGCGGAAGGCGGTGTTGGTCACCCCGGCCATGGGGGCCAGCACCACTGGCACGTCCAGCGCCAACGGCCCGATCCGCAACGCCGGCCCGGCCCCTTCCCCCGTCATCCCTCCCCTCCCCCCGACCTCGGACCGCTGAGGGCGCATGTGGTGGTCGTCGGTCCAAGGTTCGTGGTGGGGAGGCGGGCGATCACGGGGACGTCCACAGGTCGGTGACCGAGCGGCCCAGGTCGGCCAGGAGGCGGCGCAGCAGGGGGAGCGACAGGCCGACGACGTTGGTGTGGTCGCCGTCCACCCCGTCCACGAAGGGGGCCGAGCGACCGTCCAGGGTGAACGAGCCGGCCACGTGCAGGGGCTCGCCGCTGGCCACGTACCTGTCGACCTCGGCGTCGGTCATGGGCCCGAAGCGGACGGTGGTGGCCTCCACCCCGCCGACGGCCCGGCCGGAGGACACCTCGACCAGGTGGTGCCCGGTGCGCAGCACGCCCTCGCCGCCCCGCATGGCCCGGATGCGGGCCGTGGCTTCGGCCGCCGAGCCGGGCTTGCCCCACGTGGTGCCGGCGAACGTGAACAGCGAGTCGCACCCCAGCACCGCCGTCGGCCGGGCCAGCTGGCCGACCTGGGCCACGACCGCCTCGGCCTTGGCCCGGGCCAGGGCGGCCACCACCCGGTCGGGGTCGTCGGTGCCCAGGGCCGCGGCCACCGCGTCCTCGTCCACGTGGCTGACCACCACCTCGGGCTCGATCCCCGCCGCCCGCAGCAGGGCCAGCCGGGCCGGCGACGCCGAGGCCAGCACCAGGTGGAGATCGGGCATCCCCCCATGATGCCGGCCCCACCCGCCCTCGTTCTGATCGGTTGCCATATCGCATCGCACATGGCACGGTGGGTGCATGTACGGCGCGTTCCTCCGCCGGGTCCGCGAGTCGCGGGGCCTCAGCCAGGCCCAGCTGGCCGAGCTCACCGGCATCAGCCAACCCAACCTCTCGGCCTACGAGAACGACCGCCGCACCCCCACCCTCGACACCTTCAACCGGATGCTGGTGGCCTGCGGCTACCAGGTGGCCGCCGACGGCGGCAGCACCGTCCTGCACCTACCCCTCCCGCCCGGTGCCGGCGGCTACCCCTTCGACGACCTCCCACCTCGCCTCCCCGACGACCCCCCCGACGAGGCTCCCGTCCTCCCTCCTGACGCCACGCCAGCAACGCGGGCATGGGCGTTGGCCCAGGTGCTCGACCTGAGCCAGGCCATGGAGGGGCGATGATCCAGGGCCTCCGTGACCTCATCACCCAGACCCACGAGCTCCTCGATGGGCGGGGCGTGCCGCACGCCTTCGGGGGCGCCATCGCACTCGGCTACCACGCCGAGAGCCGGGCGACCCTCGATGCCGATGTCAACATCTTCGTGGGCAAGGGCGACGTCCGAGAGGTGGTGGCTGCCTTCACCGACATCGACATGCACCCGGAGGCCGACGCGTCCGAGTGGCTCCTGATGGCCGGGGTACGGCTGGTGCACACCGAGCTGCCCCTGCGCCTCGACCTGTTCTTCTCCCTGGACGACAGCTACGAGCAGGTGCGCGAGCGAATCGTGTCCGGGCCGTTCGGGCCGGATGGGGGAACGATCCCGATCCTCTCTGTGGAGGACCTGACCACCTTCAAGCTGTCTTTCAACCGCCCCAAGGACTGGATGGACCTCAGCCAGCTGGTGGAGCACCACCCGACCATGGACATCGACCAGATCGAGCACATGCTCGGCCACCTGCGGGGACCGACGATGGCGCCTCGCATCGCTCGCCTGCGGGCTCTGCTCCGGCAGGCCCGCCCCTGACCTACCAGGGGCGGCGGCGGCGGAGGGGGACGGGCTTGGACCACCAGCGGCCGCTCCAGCGCCAGCGCTCGGCCGGCGCCCCGGCGGGGGCCGCGGCCCGGGGCCAGGCCACCTCGACGGCGGCCACGATGGCGGCCGCTTCCTCGTCGGTGGGGGCGGGGCGGATCTCCATCACGACAGCCGCACGCCCGGGGCGGTGACGGCCGCGCTCACAGCGGGACGTTCCCGTGCTTGCGGGGGGGCAACTCCTCGCGCTTGGAGCGCAGCATGGAGAGGCCCTCGGCCAGCTTGCGTCGGGTGTCGGCCGGGTCGATCACGTCGTCCACGTAGCCCCGCTCGGCGGCCACGTACGGGTTGAGCCACTTCTCCGAGTAGTCGTCGACCAGCTCGGCCTTGCGGGCCTCGGGGTCGGCGGCGGCGTTGATCTCGGTGCGGTGCAGGATCTCCACCGCCCCGGTGGCCCCCATCACCGCCAGCTCGGCCGACGGCCAGGCGAAGGCCAGGTCGGCCCCGATGGACTTGGAGTTCATGACCACGTAGGCCCCGCCGTAGGCCTTGCGGGTGATGACCTGGATGCGGGGCACCGTCGACTCGCAGTAGGCGTAGAGCAGCTTGGCCCCGTGGCGGATGATGCCCCCGTGCTCCTGGCCCACGCCGGGCAGGAAGCCGGGCACGTCCACGAAGGTGATGAGGGGGATGTTGAACGAGTCGCACACCCGGACGAAGCGGGCCGCCTTCTCCGAGGACTCGATGTCCAGCACCCCGGCGTAGAACATGGGGTTGTTGCCCACGATGCCCACCGGCTGGCCGTCGATGCGGGCGAAGCCGCAGGTGATGGACGGGGCCCACGAGGCGAAGTACTCGACGTAGTCCTCGTCGTCGACGATGACCTCGATGACCTTGCGCATGTCGTAGGGCTGGTTGGGGCTGTCGGGGATCATCCCCGCCAGCTCGTCACACGACCGCTGCGGGTCGTCGGCCGGGACCGCCCGGGGCGGCTCCTCCATGTTGTTGGAGGGCAGGAAGCCCATCAGGTAGCGCACGTCGTCGAGCACGGCCCGGTCGTCGGCGGCGGTGAAGGCCGCCACCCCGGACTTGGCCGAGTGGGCGTGGGCCCCGCCCAGCTCCTGCTGGGTGACGTCCTCGCCGGTCACCGTCTTCACCACGTCGGGCCCGGTGATGAACATGTACGAGGTGTCCTCGACCATGAACACGAAGTCGGTCATGGCCGGGCTGTAGACGGCGCCGCCGGCGCACGGTCCCATGATGACGCTGATCTGGGGCGTGACGCCCGAGGCCTTCACGTTGCGGTGGAAGATGCCGCCGTAGGAGGCCAGGCTGACCGGGCCCTCCTGGATGCGGGCCCCGGCCCCGTCGTTGAGGCCGATGACCGGCGCCCCGACCTTGAGGGCCAGATCCATGACCTTGTGGATCTTCTCGGCGAACACCTCGCCCAGGGCCCCGCCGAAGAGCGTGAAGTCCTGGCTGAAGACGAAGACCTTGCGGCCGTCGATGGTGCCCCACCCGGTGATGACGCCGTCGGTGAGCGGCCGCTCGGGGATGGCCGGGTTCCGATGCCGGGCCAGCATGTCGAGCTCGTTGAAGGAGCCGGGGTCGAGCAGGTACTCGATGCGTTCCCGGGCCAGCATCTTGCCCCGGTCGTGCTGGCGCTGGACCGATCGCTCCGACCCGGGCTGCCGGGCCTCCTCCTTCAGCTTCGCCAGGTCGGCGATCTGCTCGCTGAGCGGGTGCGCGGTCATGGGCCGGAGGGTAGACCCGGCCGTTCGCCCCTTCCCAACGGGCGCGGGGGCGGCCCGGGCCTACCCTCGGGCCCCATGGATCCGCAGGAGCACCGGGCCGCCATCGCTGCCGAGGGCGAACGCGTGGCCGCCGTCCCCCCCGAGGCCCTCGGCGCCCCGGTGGCGGCCTGCCCCGGGTGGGACACGGAGCGCCTGGTGGGCCACGTGGGCCGCGTCCACCGCTGGGCCACCGCCTTCCTGGCCGCCGGGCCGGAGGGCGACCCCGGCGAGCAGATCGGCCCGGTGCCCCACCCGCCCCCGGGCGCCGCCGTCCTGCCCTGGTACCGGGAGAGCGTGGCCGGCCTGCTGGCCGAGCTCGACCGCCACGACCCGGCCGCCGAGGCCCTGTCGTTCGCGGGGCCGACCACCGTCGCCTTCTGGTTCCGACGCCAGGCCCACGAGGTGTCCGTGCACCGCTGGGACGCCGAGGAGGCCACCGCCCCGGGCCGCGCCGCCCCCGTCGCCCCGGGCCTGGCCGCCGACGGCATCGACGAGTGGCTGGGCTTCTTCGCTCCGCGGTTCCTGGCCATGGTGGGCGGCCCGCCGGCCGCCCTGGTGGGCGCCTCCGTGCACCTCCACTGCACCGACGACGGCCTGCCCGACGGCGCCGGCGAGTGGCTCCTGCGCCTGGTGCCGGGCGGCTGCGAGGTGACCCGGGCCCACGCCAAGGGCGACGCCGCCCTGCGGGGCCCGGCCTCCGACCTGCTGCTGGCCGTGTGGCACCGCCGGTCCCTCGACACGCTCGACGTGGTCGGCGACGCGACCCGGGCCCGCCAGGTCCTCGACCTGGTCCACGTCACCTGACCTACGGTCGGGGCATGGACCTGCCTGTCCTCCCACCCCTGACGCCGATGCTGGCCAAGGCCCACGACGGACTGCCGCCCGGCGAGGAGGGCGACTGGTGGTTCGAGCCCAAGTGGGACGGCTTCCGGGTGGTGGTGTTCCGCGACGGCGACGAGGTGGAGATGCTGTCCCGCTCCGGCCGTGACCTCATCCGCTACTTCCCCGAGGCGGTGGACCCCCTGCGGGAGGCCCTGCCGGCCAAGGCGGTGATCGACGGAGAGATCGTGGTCCCCTCCGCCGACGGGTTGGACTTCGACCTGCTGGGCCAGCGCATCCACCCTGCCGCCTCCCGGGTCCAGATGCTGGCCGAGGCCACCCCGTCGGAGGTGGTGGCCTTCGACGTGCTGGCCCTGGGGGCCGACGACCTGACCGGCGCCCCCCTGGGCCAGCGGCGCCGGGCCCTGGAGGAGGCGCTGGTGCCCGGGGCCCGGGTGCATCTGAACCAGGGCACCTTCGACCGGGTCACGGCCCAGGACTGGTTCGTCCGCTTCGAGGGGGCGGGCCTGGACGGGGTGATCGCCAAGCCGGTGGGCAGCACCTACGAGCCCGGGGCCCGGGGCTGGGTCAAGGTCAAGCACAGCCGCACCGCGGACGTGGTGGTGGCCGGCTACCGCGTCCACAAGGACGGCGAGGGGGTGGGGTCGCTGCTGCTCGGCCTCCACGACGACGAGGGCCGCCTCCACAGCGTGGGCGTGGCCGCCTCGTTCAAGGCCGCCGACCGCCGGGCCCTGCTGGCCGAGCTGGCCCCCCTGGTGGTCCCGGCCGAGGACATCGCCAGCCACCCGTGGGGCGGCTGGACCGATCCCGCGGCCCACGCCGAGGGGCGGCTGCCGGGGGGCCCGTCCCGCTGGAACGGCAAGAAGGACCTGAGCTTCACGCCGCTGCGCCCCGAGCGGGTGGCCGAGGTGGCCTACGAGCGGGTCGACCACGGGCGCTTCCGGGCCACGTCGAAGTTCCTGCGCTGGCGCCCGGACCGCGAGCCCGACTCGTGCCGCTACGACCAGCTCGAGGTGGTCCCCGCGGTGGAGCTGTCCGAGGTCCTGGGCCGGACCTGACCCCGGTGGCCGGGGTGGCCCGCCCTCAGCTCGGCGTGACCCGGACGATGCGGTCGCCCGAGCCGTTGGCGGTGGTGAGGTAGAGCAGGCCGTCGGGGCCGAGCTGGGCGGTGCGGATCCGCCCGAAGGTGCCCTGGTAGAGGCGGGCCACCTGGGCCAGGGTGCCGTCGCCCTGGGGCCGCAGCACCAGCACGCTCTCGCCCTTCAGCGTGGCCACCACCAGGTGGTCGTCCCACCCCTCCCACCGGCCACCGGCCAGCCAGGCCAGGCCCGAGGTGGCCACCGTGGGGAAGCCCGAGCTCCACGCCGCCGGCACCGCGCCCGGGAACTCGGCCCGGTCGGTCATGGGCACGGACTCGTCGTAGCCGGGGACGGGGTTCCACCCGAAGTTGCCGGTGCGCTCGCGGTTGACCTCGTCGTCCCGGTCCGGGCCGTGCTCGGCGCTCCACAGGCTCCCGTCCCGGGGCCGGATGGCCAGCCCCTGAACGTTGCGGTGGCCGTAGCTCCAGATCCGGCGGGTCCGGACGTCGGGGCTGGAGGCGAACGGGTTGCCGGCCACGCCGGCCCCCGTGTCGGGGTCGATGCGCAGGACCTTGCCGCCCAGGCTGGTGAGGTCCTGCGGGTTGGTGCCCACCGCGGCGTCCCCGGTGCCCACGAACAGCGGCCCCGAGGGGCTGAAGCGCAGCCGGCACCCCCCGTGGCGGCCGCTGGTGGAGGGCAGGCCCGAGAGCACGGTCGACACCCGGGTCAGGGCGGTGCCGGCGTCGTTGGCCCGCCACCGGACGACGCGCACCTCCACGGCCGCGCCGTCGGTCCACCCCTGGCAGGTGAAGACCTGGCGATTGCGGGCGAAGCGGGGGTCGACGGCGATGCCCATGAGGCCGGTCTCGCCGCTGACGAAGAGGTCGCTCATGTCGGCGGCCAGGCGGTTCACGGCCCCGTTGGCCTGCCGGCGCATGATGCGCCCGCCGCGCTCGGTCCACAGCAGCGAGCCCGACGGCGTGAACGACAGGTCCCACGGATTGCTGAGGCCGGAGACCAGGGTGCGGGCGGTGAGCGTGGGGGGCGTGACCTCGCAGGCGGCCAGGCCGGTGGCGGCCAGGGCGACGGCCAGGCCGGCGACGGCCAGGCGGGCCGACCGCGGTCGAGCGGGCCGCCGCGGGGGGAGGGTGGTGGGGTGCATGGGGCCTCCTTGCCGACCGGCCTGGCAGCCAGGCTCGCGCACGCAGCGCGACCCTGCCGCTCCACTTCGTGCTGACCGGCGGCGCCAGGGGCAAACCAGCGGGGGCCTGCCACTTCTCGCCACCTCTCGTGGTGGCGGTCAGACGGTCCGTCCACCAGGCCCTGGTCACCCTGCGTGCCGACAAGGCTCACGTCGCAGCGAAATGGTGACTAGTTCAGAAACCATCCTTTCTGACCATAGAACGCGGCCAGCTCTTCTTGCACAGTGTGCGCAGCAGTTGGGTGTGACGCAGCGCACGCGATGCACCAGAACGCCCAGTCGGTCGCTTGGTTCGGGGGATCCGAGAGGACTGGCCCGGCGGTGGAGGCAACTCCACCGCCAGACTGCACCCTCCAGGGGGAGATCTGGGGGACGACCGTGAGAGCGGTGGCCTGATGCTCGGGAGGGGCAGCGGGCCACCGCTCTCATCGTCGCGTCGAGGGTCCCCGGCGCGCCGGCTGTGGCATCCGACCCGGCGGGTCAGCCCCCGCCCAGCGCCGCGGCCCGGGCCACCGCCCGCTCGAGCAGGCCGGGGGCGTCCATGGCCTCGGCCAGGGCGACCAGCTCGGGGGTGGGCCCGGTCCAGCGGAGCGCATCCACCGAGCCCGGCACCGGCGCGTCGCGCTCCAGGGTGGCCAGCCGCTTGAACAGCAGGGCGTCGGCCATGTGCTCCCGGAGGGTGGCGGCCAGGGTGCCGGCCGCCCGCACCTTCACCGCCCAGGTGGTGGGATCGACCGGGATGTCCTCGATGCGCCCGTAGGCCCGCAGCACCGCGGCCGCCGACTTGGCCCCCCACCCGGGCAGGCCGGGGAAGCCGTCGGCGCTGTCGCCCACCAGGCCCAGCCAGTCGGGGATGGACTGGGGGGGCACGCCGTACTTGGCCTCCACCCCGGCCGGGTCCAGCGCCGTGCCCCGGCGCCGGTCGAGCTGGCCCACCTTGCCCCCCACGCACTGGGCCAGGTCCTTGTCGGGCGTGCAGATCCACACGTGCTCCACCCGTTCGTCGGCGGCGGCCACCGCGGCCAGGGCGGCCAGGGCGTCGTCGGCCTCGTGCTCGACCATGGCCGTCACGGTGACGCCCATGGCCGCCAGGACCTCCTCCAGCAGGGTGAACTGGGACAGCAGGGAGGGGTCGACACCCGAGCCGTCCTTGTAGCCGGCCCACAGGTCGTTGCGGAACGACTCGATCACGTGGTCGGTGGCCACGGCCACGTGGGTGGCCCCCTCCTCCAGCATCCGCAGCACCGAGCCCACCGTGGCCCGGGTCGCCCCCACCTCCCGGCCGTCGTCGGTCACGTGGGACGGCACCGCGAAGAAGTGGCGGAACAGCTCGTAGGTCCCGTCGACGAGGTGGACGTCCATGGGGGCTCCCTGCGGATCGGGCCGGAACCGGCGACCGCCGGCCCCGGAGGAGCCTGGCACAGGGCCGTCGAGCCGAGGCCCCCCCCCAGCGGCCCTCCCCGCCGGGCGCGGGCCCAGGGCGGTGGCGCGAGGTGCAGGTCGCGGGCCGCCCCGCCACCGCGGGCCGCAGCGTGCCAGAGGAGGCGACCGCCCCTGAACCGGCCCGCCCGTCCGCCCCCCGGACCCGGTGCGGCGCCGGGCCGGTGGTGCTCTGGCTACGCTGGGCGGGTGCCGTCGAGCACCAGTTCCGACGACGACCCCGGGAGTCCCCAGCCGGGCCGCTCTGCCCTGAGCAGCGCCCGGCGCCTCCCACCGGCCCCCCGTGGGGGTGGCCGTGTCTGAAGCCCTGCCCCAGTTGGCGCTGGTCGTGGTGCTGGTGATCCTCAACGCCGGTTTCGCCGGCAGCGAGATGGCGCTGATCTCCCTGCGCGAGAGCCAGCTCCAACGGCTCGAGGCCAAGGGCCGCCGGGGCCGGGCCCTGGTCGCCCTGGCCCGCGACCCCAACCGCTTCCTGGCCACCATCCAGATCGGCATCACCCTGGCCGGGTTCCTGGCCTCGGCGGCGGCCGCCGTCTCGCTGGCCGAGCCCCTGGAGGAGCCCCTCGGCTTCCTGGGTGGCGCCGCCGGGCCGGCCGCCATCGTGGCCGTCACCCTCGTCCTCGCCTACCTCACCCTGGTCTTCGGCGAGCTGGCCCCCAAGCGCATCGCCATGCAGCGGGCCGAGGGCTGGGGCCTGGTCGCGGCCCGACCCCTGGCCCTGGTGGCAAGGCTGACCCGCCCCGCGGTGTGGGTGCTGAGCCGGAGCACCGACCTGGCCGTGCGCCTGCTCGGGGGCGACCCCGACCGCCACGGCGAGGAGGTCACCGAGGAGGAGCTGCGGGACATGGTGGCGGCCCAGCCCGGCTTCACCGACCAGCACCGGACCATCCTCTCCGGGGCCTTCCAGATCGCCGGCCGCACCCTCCAGGAGGTGGTGGTGCCCCGCCGCGACGTCTTCGTGCTGGCCCCGGGCACGCCGTGCGACGCCGCCCTGGCCGCCCTGGCCGGCTCCAGCCACACCCGGGCCCCGGTGGCCGACGACGGCAACCTCGACGAGTTCCGGGGCGTGGTCCACCTGCGGGACCTGGTGGCCGCCGACTGCGAGACGGTGAGCGACGTGACCCAGCCCGCCCCCGCCTTCCCGGAGACGGCCAGCGTGCTCGACGCCCTGCGCAGCATGCAGGCCGGGCGCCACCAGATGGCCATCGTGATCAACGAGCACGGCGGCACCGAGGGCATCGTCACCGTGGAGGACCTGCTGGAGGAGCTGGTCGGCGAGATCTACGACGAGACCGACCAGGACGTCCTGTCCGTCCGCCACGAGCCCGACGGGGCCCGGGTGCTGCCCGGCCGCTTCCCGGTCCACGACCTGCCCGACATCGACGTCGACCTGCCCGAGGGGCCGTACTCCACCGTGGCCGGCCTGGTGCTGCACCAGTTGGGCCGTATCCCCGAGCACCCCGGGGACGTGGTGGCGGTCGACGGTTGGGAGATGGAGGTCATGGCCGTCGACGGCCGGGCCATCACCGAGGTGCGCCTGCGCCGGTCCGCCAGCCCGGCGCTCGAGGGCGACACCAGCACCGATGCCGGCCAGGGCACCCGCCAGGCGGCCCCGTCGTCCTGACCCCGCCTCGTCCGGCCCCACCGTTCCCGCCACCCTTGGCGCCCGTGCCGCCGGAGACGGTGCCGGGTGGGCGAGGGTCGGGATGGGCGGTCAGGCCCCGGCGGGCTCCGAGCGGTCGGCGGGGACCTCGGCGTCGGGATCGTGCGCGGGCTGGTCGTCGACGCCGCCCGGCCAGTCGTAGGCGACGCCGGTGAGGCGCTCGGACACCGACCACAGGCGGGCGGCGTCGGCCTCGTCGCGGGCCCGGCGCGTGGAGGTGACCCGCACCGGGTGGCCCCGCAGCTCCATGAGCCGCCCCGGACCGAAGTACTCGCCGCCCCGGACGTCCGGCATGGTGGCCGCGTAGAGCTGGGGCAGGGCGCCGTCGTCGCCGGACTGGGCGATGACCGTGTTGCCCAGCTCCATGAGCCGGGCCGACAGGGCCCGGCCGCTGGCCTCGGGGCCGACGGCCTGGAGGTGGGTGGCGGCGTAGCCCGGGTGGGCGGCGGCCGAGGTCAGGGGCACGCCGGCCGCCGCGGCCCGCCGGTCGAGCTCGTAGGCGAAGAGCAGGTTGGCCAGCTTGGACTGGCAGTAGGCCAGCCAGCGCCGGTAGCCCCGCTGCCAGTGGAGGTCGTGCCAGCGCATGCGGCCCGGCTTGTGGGCCCCCGACGAGGTGGTGACCACCCGGGGGGCCTCGGCGGCCAGGAGCGTGGGCAGGAGCAGGCCGGTGAGGGCGAAGTGGCCCAGGTGGTTGGTGCCGAGCTGCATCTCGAAGCCCTGGGCGGTGCGGGCCAGGGGGACGGCCATGACCCCGGCGTTGTTCATGAGCACGTCGAGCGCGTCGACCCGGCTGCGGATGTCGTCGGCCGCGGCCCGGACCGAGTCCAGGTCGGCCAGGTCGAGGGCCACCACCTCGGGGGCGGGGCCGGTGGCCACCCCCGCCACCTCGTCGCGGGCCCGGGCCGCCTTCTCGGCGTTGCGGGCCGCCATCAGCACCCGGGCGCCGGCCCGGGCCAGCACGGTGGCCGAGGACAGGCCCAGGCCGCTGGTGGCGCCGGTGACGACGACGGTGCGGCCGGCCTGGTCGGGGACGGAGTCGGCGGTCCAGGGATCGGTCATGGCCGGTCAGCCTCGCGCCCGCCGCCGGCTCGGCCAACCCGGGGCCCGGGCCCGTCGTACCCTCGGGCCATGCGCGTCCACCACCTCGACTGCTGCACCATGTGCCCGCGCGGGCGCCGTCACCTGAACGATGCCGGCCACCTGGTGGGCCACGTGCTGGTGCTGGAGACCGACCGCCACGGCCTGGTGCTGGTCGACACGGGCATCGGGCGGGGCTGCGTGGCCGACCTGCGGGGCTGGATGGGTGCCGCCGTGGTGGCCGCCACCGGGCCGGTCGCCGACCCGACCCGGACCGCTCACCACCAGCTGGGCCGCCTCGGCCTCGACCCCGGCGACGTGCGCCACGTCGTGGTCACCCACCTCGACGGCGACCACGCCGGCGGGCTGGCCGACTTCCCGGAGGCCACCGTCCACGTCCACGGGACCGAGCTCGACGCCGCCGTCAACCCCCGCTCGACGGCCGAGAAGCAGCGTTACCGGCGA
The DNA here is from genome assembly GCA_035630295.1 of Acidimicrobiales bacterium. Lineage (NCBI taxonomy): Bacteria > Bacillati > Actinomycetota > Acidimicrobiia > Acidimicrobiales > Acidimicrobiales bacterium. The sequence goes on from DASQKY010000001.1 coordinate 27,810, forward strand.
CGCATGTGGGCCCACGGCCCGCGGTGGCGCACGTTCCGCACCGACGAGGGCGACACGTGGAACGGCTTCGCCGCGGCCCGGCCCCTGGCCACGGGGGAGCGGCCCGGCGAGGTGCTGGACGGTGTCGTGACCCTGGGCCTGCCCGGCCACACCCGGGGCCACTCCCTGGTGGCCGTGGACCGGGGGGACGGCGGCTGGCTGGTCCACGCCGGCGACGCCTACTTCCACACCGCCTCGGTGCACCGGGACCGGGGCCGGCCCACCCGGCTGCTCACCGCCTTCGAGCGCACCGTGGCCGTCGACCGCTCGGCCCTGGCCGGCAACCACCAGCGCCTGGCCGACCTGGCCTCGTCGGGCCGGGCCACGGTCGTCTGCGCCCACGACCCCTCCGAGTACTCGGCGCTGGCCCTCCGGGACGAGGTGCGCCCGCCCGGGTGACGGTGGCGGGCGCCGGGCCCGGCGATCGGCCGGCGACCGGGCAGTCGCCCCCCGGTACCCCTCCTCGGCGTATCCTCCGGGCCGTGCAGGTGAAGGCCCGGTATCGGGAGGCCATCGAGGCGGGCACGGTGACGTTGCTGTTCCGGCGGTGGGCCAGCCGCCAGGTGGTGGCCGGCCGCGTGTACCGCACCTCGGCCGGACGGCTGGAGGTGCTGGCCGTCGACGAGATCGACCCGGCCGCCATCACCGACGCCGAGGCCCGCCGGGCCGGGGCCGCCGATGCCGAGGCGGTGCGGCGGGAGCTGCGGGGCGACCCCGACCGGGTGGCCTACCGGGTCGAGGTGCGCCCGGTGCTGGGGCCCGACCCGCGGGCCGAGCTGGCCGCCACCGACGACCTGACCGACGACGACGTGGCCGAGATCGACCGGCGCCTGGACGTGCTCGACGAGGCCAGCAGCCACGGGGCCTGGACCCTGGCCACCCTCCGCCTCATCGAGGCCCAGCCCTGCACCCTGGCCGCCGACCTGGCCTTCTCGGCGGGCCGCCAGCGCGACCCGTTCAAGCTCGACGTGCGCAAGTTGAAGCGGCTGGGCCTGACCGAGAGCCTGACCGTGGGCTACCAGATCTCCCCCCGGGGCCGGGCCTACCTGGCCCGCAGCGCTCGGCGCGACCCTCTGGCCAGCCGGGCGGATCAGCGGGCCAGCTCCACCGGCAGCGCCCCGTAGCCCCGGATGACGAAGCTGGACCGGTGGGTCGGGCGCCGGCCCGCCACCCGGAGGCCCGGGAGGGCCCGGTAGAGGGCGGGCAGGGCGATGCGCCCCTCCATGCGGGCCAGCGCCGCGCCCAGGCAGAAGTGGGCCCCGCCCCCGAAGGCCAGGTGCGGGTTGGGGGTGCGGGCCAGGTCCAGGCGCCGGGGATCGGGGAACACGTCGGGGTCGCGGTTGGCCGCCCCGGTGAGCAGGATGACGATGCTCCCGGCCGGGATGGTGCGGCCGGCCAGCTCCACGTCGACCAGGGCGTTGCGCTGGGTCATCTGCACCGGGGGCTCGTAGCGCAGCAGCTCGTCGACCGCGGTCTCGGCCAGCTCCGGGCGGTCCCGCAGGGCCTGGCGCTGGTCGGGGTGGCGGTCGAGCAGGGCCACGGCGTTGCCGATGAGGTTGGCGGTGGTCTCGTGCCCGGCGATGAGCAGCAGGACGACGGTGGCCACCAGCTCGTCGTGGTCGAGCCGGTCCCCGTCGGCCTCGGCCTGGACCAGGGCCGAGAGCAGGTCGTCGCGAGGGGCGGCGCGCCGGGACCGGATCGGCTCGGCCAGGTGGTGGCGCAGGGCGGCCACCGCCCGGTCGGCCCGCCGCAGCTCGTCACCCGACGGCAGGGGGTCCAGGCCCACGGCCAGGTCCTGGCCGTGGGTGGCGATGAGCTCGTGGTCCTCGGGGGGCAGGCCGATGAGCTCGCAGATGACCCGGGCCGGGAGGGGGTAGGCCAGCTCGGCCATGAGGTCGAAGCGGCCCCGCCGGTGGCGCAGCGGGGCCAGCAGGTCGGCGGTGAGCTCGGCGATGCGGCCCTCCAGCCGGGCCATCTGGCGGGGCGTGAAGGCCCGGCTCACCAGGCCCCGCAGGCGGGTGTGGTCGGGCGGGTCGCGGAACAGGAGCAGCCCCTCGCTCATGTCCAGGAAGGCCCCGGGCCCGACGGTGCTGGGGGCGGGCCGGTCGAGCAGGCGGCGCAGGGGGCCGATGCGCAGGAGCGCCGGGTCGATGGCGCCGGGATCGACGCCCAGGCCGGGATGGCGGAGAGCGGCGCTCACCTCGGCGTGCCGGCTCAGGACCCAGAAGCCGAACGGGCTCCGGTGGATCGGGTCGCGCCGCTGCAACAAGCGGTAGGCCCGGTGGGGGTGGTCGCGGATGCGGGAGGAGCCCAGGAAGGCCATGAGGCCCGGCGTGACGAGCGCGGCCCGGAGGCGGGCCGCCCGTTGGGTCGGGGCCGCTTCCGACTTGAGATGCGATTCCATATCCAGATACAGTCGCGTATGTGAAGGGACCCGTCAACCACGAGGGCGAGACGCCGGCCCGCCTGACCCGGGCCCAGGCCCAGGCCCGGACCCGGGCCGCCCTGCTGGAGGCGGCGGCCTCCCTGTTCGCCGAGCGGGGCTTCCACGGCACCTCCGTCGAGGAGGTGGTGGCCCGGGCCGGGTTCACCCGCGGCGCCTTCTACTCCAACTTCTCCGACAAGGCCGACCTGTTCCTGGCCGTCCTCGACCACCGGACCAACGCCGATCGGGCCGCGCTGACCCCTCTCATCTCCACCGCCCCGTCCCTCGACGCCCTGGTCGGTCGCCTGGCCGCCCGCCCCCCCGACGACGAGGGCCGCGACGCCGACCGCCAGTGGCAGCTGCTCCTGACCGAGTTCCGGCTCCACGCCCTGCGGGAACCCGACGTCCGGCCCCGCCTGGCGGCGTGGGAGCAGGCCCAGCGCTCGGCCTACCGCGCCGCGGTGGAGCACCTGTTCGCGGCCAGCGGCCTGGAACCCCCGGGAGATCCCGGCCTCATCGCCCTCATCATCCAGACCCTGGTGGACGGGGTGGCCGTGCACCAGATGATCGAGGGCGACGCCCTGGGGCCCCACCCGTTCCTCGACACGCTCGACCTGTTGATCCGAGCCAGCACCGCCCTGGCCGCCTCCCTCGACCAGGAGCGCTGATCGACAGGCCGGCCCGGCGCCGGGCCCCGCCGGGCTCGCTCAGGCGCCGACCAGGCGGAGGGCCTCGGCCGGGGTGGCGACGCCGTCGAAGGCCACCTCGCCGTCGCGCAGGGCCACCACCCGGTCGACCCGCTCCACGAACTCGGGGTCGTGGGTGGCCACCACCACCGCGGCCCCGTCGTGGTGGACCTCGGCCAGGAGCCCGAGCAGGGCGGCCCGGCCCGGCGCGTCGAGGCCCACGAAGGGCTCGTCCACCAGCAGCAGCGAGAACGGGCGGGCCAGGCCCAGGAGCAGGGACGCCTTCTGGCGCAGTCCGCGGCTGAACCGGCTGGGCAGGTCGTCGATCCGCTCGGCCAGGCCCAGGCGACCGGCCACGTCCTCGGCGTAGCCGTCGAAGCCGTCCCCGCCGAACAGGCGCGACACGTACTCCACGTGCTCGGCCACCGACAGGTCGTCGTAGAGCACCGGGTCGTCGGGCAGGTAGGACGTGGTGGCCCGGGCGTGGACGGAGCCCCCCTCCCAGCCCGCCACCTCGACCTCCCCCCCGTCGGCGTCGAGGAGGCCGGCCACGATCCGCAGCAGCGTGGACTTGCCCGACCCGTTGTGGCCGATGAGGGCCACTGCCTCCCCCGCCGCCACCTCCAGGTCCAGGGGCCCGACGGCGGGCACGCCGCCGTAGGCCCGGTGCACGTCCTCGACCCGCAGGGCCGGGACCTCGTCAGGGCTGCTCATCGTCGCTCGTCCTCCTCGTCATCACCGCTGTCGTCCTCGTCCTCGTCCTCGTCGCCGTCGTCGTCGCCTCGCGTCCCGGCTCCGCCCTGGCCGGCGGCATCCATGGCCTGCCGCCACCACTCGGCGATGGCCTCCCGCTGGTGGACCCAGGCCACCACCAGGGCGGCCAGGCCGGCCACGGCCAGCCACAGGGCCGAGGCCATGCCGGCTGCCGGCCGGCCGGCGTCGAGGTCGGCCTCCACCACCAGGAGGGGCAGGGCCCCCAGGACGGCCAGCACCACCGGCCACACGGCGCGCAGCACCATGCGCAGGCCGGCCACCTCGGGGGCGATGAGGCCCAGCTCATCCCCCCCACTGGGGGCGCCGGCCACCACGTTGCCCAGGGCCCCGGCGCAGGCCGAGAGGGCGGTGGCCACGCCGGCGGCCAGGCCGACCAGGAGGGGCACCCGGCCCCCGCCGGGCAGGGCGGCCACCGCCCCGGCCAGCAGGCCCAGGAGGATCGACACCACCAGGGGCACGGCCAGGAGGCGGACGTACAGGGCGCCCTCCTCGACCGGGTAGCTCTGGCGTCGGCTGGGGTGGTCGACCTCCTCGGCCACGGGCTCCACCACGTCCAGGGCCCCCACCCACAGGGCCACACCGGCCAGGGCCACCAGGGGTGCCGTCCCCGACCACGCCCCCCGGAAGGCGGCGCCGGCCGCCACCGCCAGCAGCACCAGGCGCCCGACCCGCACCGCCGGGAACCGCAGCACGCCGTTCCAGCCCCGGCGCCAGGCCGGGAACCGGGCCGGGCCCCGCCCCACCCGCAGCCACGGGCGGGCCCGGGGCCGGTCGGCGGCCAGCTGTCGGCGCAGGACCAGCACGGTGCGCACGTCCTGCAGGGTGGCGGCGAAGCGGATCTGCCCGACCAGGGCGGTCCGGCGCTCGGCGGCCTCGACCGAGAGGCCCCCGACGCCGGCCAGGCCGGCCACCACCAGGACGACGGCCACGGCCACCGCTCCCAGGGAGGCCACGTGCAGGTCCAGCGGGGCCAGGGCCAACCAGCCCACCGCCCGTCCCGGGGAAGCCGGGACGGGGGCGCCGCCCACCTCGACCCGGGCCACGTCCAACGCCGACCAGGCCAGCAGCACCGCGGCCACCCCGGAGGCCGCCGCCCGGGGGAGGCGCCGACCGCTGGTCACCAGGGCGGCGCCCAGGCTGAGGGCCACCAGGGTGACGCCGGCCACGGCGCCGGCGAGGATCCACGCCCCCACCGGCTCGGGCAGCCGGCGGTCGGCGAAGCGACCCACGGCCGCCCCGACCAGGAGGGCCACGAACAGCGCCGAGCGGACCTGGCGGAGGGCGGGCCCCCGCAGGGCCCGACCCCGATCGACGGGGGCCAGCAGGATGTGGCGGACGTCGCCGGGCTCGACGGCCAGGGGCCCGCCCCGGCTCCCGGACCGCAGGCCCACGGCCACGGCCAGAGCGGCCACCAGGCCGATCACCGCCGGGCCGTGGGCGGTGACGTCGCCCACCTGGCCCGCGGTCAGCGGCGTGTCGCCCACCGTGCCGGCGATGAGGGCCACGGCCACCAGCCCGACCAGGCCGGCCATGTACACGCGGTACAGGGCGTCGACCCAGTGGATCTCGGCCACGCGCCGCCGGCGGCGGGCTCGGCGCAGGTCGTCGAGGAGCCCGGGATCGACGGGGTAGGCGTCGACGGTCCCGTCCTCGGTGGAGGGGGCGACGGCGTCGACGGGCACGTCGGCCGACGCTACGCCCGCCCTCGCCGCCGCTCCCAGCCGGACCGGGTGGCCGGCGACGGCCGCTCGACCCGGCGGGTGGTCAGAAGGAGGGGACGTCCTCGACCAGCTCGACCAGGGTGCCGTGCCGGTCCCGGACCCGGGCCACGACCGGGCCCCGGAGGCCGGGGCGGGGGAACGGGTCGAGGGCCTCGTGGCCCTGGGCCCGGAGGTGCGCCAGCGTGGCCGCGCAGTCGGCCACCCGGTAGCCCACGTGGTGCAGCCCCTCGCCGTGCTCGTCCAGCCAGGCGACCAGGGGGGAGTCGTCACGGTGGGGGGCCATGAGCCGGACCCAGCGTCCTCCCACCCGCAGCAGCGCCTCCTCCACCCCGTCCTCGGGATCCACCTCCCGCTGCTCGACCAGCACGTCGTAGGCCTCGCGATAGGAGTCCAGGGCCGTGGCCAGGTCGCGCACGGCCACGCCCACGTGGTCGATCTCGGCCAGCACCGGGCCCACCTCGCCGGCCTGGGTCGACTGGACCTCCTCGTCGCGCTCGTTGGGGTCGCGGGCGGCCAGTGGGCTCATCGGCACCTCCGTGCGGGTCGGTGCCCAACCTCGCACGCGCCGCCCCCGGGCGCCAGGTCGCGGGGCAGCCGGCCGCACCGCGGCGATGTCAGCTCACGTGGCGTCCGGGACGCATCGGGGTCGACGGCGGGTCGATGGTCGCCACCTGGCCTCGGACGTGAGCGGTCAGCGCCGGGGCGAGCGCCGGGACCGGGGCCCACCGCCGGCCGGCGCGCCCACCCCGATCCGGGTCCGGAACCGACCGGCCCCCTCCACCGTCACCCCGGGGGGGAGGCGGCCCACCAGGCCCCGGTCGGAAGTGACCACGGTCAGTTCCGGGGCGGTGCCGTAGCGGTCCTCGACCACCTCGACGATGAGGTCGTCGGCAGCATCACGCCCCGACCGGCGAGCGAAGTCCACCACCAGGTGGCCGCCCGCCATCCCGGCCACCCGGGGCTCGGGCCGTCCGTCGAAGATCAGGGTCACCGCGTCGTCGAGGTCCCGGCACCACACGGCCACCGCCTGGGCCAGGCGCTCGGCCGCGGCCACCGGGTCGTTCCACCACCCGTCGGCTCCCGCCCCCATCACGTTGTTGCCGTCGACCACCCAGAGCACGGGCCCTCCCCCGACGGCCGGCCGGGGGCCGGCAGGCCGTTCGTGGCTCAGGCGCCGGCCCGGCGGAACAGGGTGATCTTGTCCTCGCCGACCTTCTGGCGGAGCTCGGGGTCGTCGATGCCCAGGCCCTCCTCGGGGGCCAGGCACAGCACCCCGGCTTTGCCCTCGATCTCGTTGCGGTGGACGGCCAGGGCCGCGTCGCCGGTCTGCTCCAGGGTGTACACCCGGGACAGCAGGGGCTGGATCTTGCCCTCGCAGATGAGCTGGTTGGCCGCCCACGCCTCCTTGTAGTTGGCGAAGTGGGAGCTGACGATGCTCTTCAACTTCATCCACAAGTGGCGGTTGTCGTACTCGATCATGTAGCCGCTGGTGGCCGCGCAGGTGACGATCTTGCCGCCCCGGGCCGCGGCGAACACCGAGGCCCCGAAGGTGGAGCGGCCCGGGTGCTCGAACACGGTGTCGACGTCGCGGCCGATGAGCGAGCGGATGTCCTTGCCCAACCGCCGCCACTCCCGCTCGTCCTGGGTGTGCTCGTCGGACCAGAACTTGTAGCCCGCCTCCTTGCGGTCGATGACGTGCTCGCAGCCCATGGCCCGCAGCAGCTCGGCCCGCTCCGGGGAGGACACCACGCCCACCGGCGTGCCGCCGCCGTTGAGCACGTACTGCACGGCGTAGCCGCCGATGCCGCCGGTGGCGCCCCAGATGAGGACGGCCTGGCCCTGCTGGAGGTCGCCGGCGTGCTTGCTGACGATCATCCGGTACGAGGTGGAGTTGCACAGCGCGTTGCAGGCCGCCTCCTCCCAGGACAGATGGGCCGGCTTGGGCATGAGCTGGTTGGCCTTGGCCACGGTGAGGTCGGCCAGGCCGCCGAAGTTGGTCTCGAAGCCCCAGATGCGCTGGTTGGCGGCCAGCATCGAGTCGTCGTGGGCCGAGGCGTCCTGGTCGTCGAGGTGGTTGCAGTGCAGGGTGACCTTGTCGCCCGGCTTCCAGTTGCGCACCGCCGAGCCGACCCGCACCACCACGCCCGAGGCGTCCGAGCCGACCACGTGGTACGGCAGGGCGTGGCGGGCGCCCCACACGCTCTCCTTGCCCAGGCGGTCGAGGAACCCGAAGGTGGGCAGGGGCTCGAAGATCGACGTCCACACCGTGTTGAAGTTGATGGCCGAGGCCATGACGGCCACGTACACCTCGTCGGGGGCCAGCTCCGGCGTGGCCACCTCGTCGACGTGGAGGGACTTGCGGGGGTCCTTGTCGGCCGAGTCGACGCCCTCCCACATGGCCATCTCGTCCCGCTTCACGAAGGCGGCCCGGTACGACTCCGGGACGTCGAGGGCGGCGATGTCCTCACCGGAGGCACCGGCCTGGATGGCGTTCAGGATCTCCTTCATGGGCGCGGAGCCTAGGCCGAGCCCCGACGGTGGCCCCAAGGGCGCCGGCCCACGGGCGGGTCCGGCCCGGGCCGGGTTCGACCGCCACCCGTTCCTCCGGGTCCGGGCCCCCATGGCAGCGCCGGCGGCCCGCCCCTACCATGAGGCCCTGCCTTCGTGGCGGATACCTCAGCCCCTTTTCCTCACAACCCGGGCCGATGCCGCCGATGCGAGGGGTGTCACCACGGTGACGAGCCGCCCCGGAGGCGGACACCAGACACTTGGGAGAGACATGACCGGCAACGAGATCCGCCTCGGACCCGACGACCTCATCGGTCGCGAGTTCGCCATCGGGCTGCGGGGCTACGACCGCGACGAGGTCGATGCCTTCCTCGCCCAGGCCTCCGACGCCTGGCGGGCGTCCCTCTCGGCCGCCCCGCCGGCCGGCCTGTCCAGCTCGGCCATGGCTGCCCTGGCCGGCGCCGAGGCCCCGGCCCCGTCGACCGACCTGTTCGCCGCTCCCGCCCCCTCGGCCGGTTCCATCTCGGCCCCCGACCCCTTCGCCCCGCCGGTGGCCGCCGACCCGTTCGCAGCGCCGGTGGCCCCGCCGGCCGAGCCGGCCCCCTCCGCGTCCGACCCCTTCGCCCCGTCGGCCTCCGCGGCCTTCGAGCCGCCGTCGTACGAGCCCGCCGCCTTCGAGCCGACCTCGTTCGGGGCTCCGACCCACGAGCCGTCGGCCTTCGCCGCCGCCCCCGAGCCGGCCCCGGCCCCGGCCCCCGAGGCGGCCCCGGCCGAGGTCCAGGCCACCCGGGCCGAGACCGAGCGCGACCGCACCACGGCCTACGCCGAGCGAGCGGCGGCCGAGCTGGACCGGGCCGCAGCCCGGACCGAGCTGGCCAAGGCCCAGGAGGAGGCCCTCCACATCATCGACCAGGCCCAGCGCCGGGCCGAGGTGGTGCTCACCGGGGCCCGTGACAAGGCCCGGGCCGAGGCGGAGACCGTCCTGGAGGACGCCCGCTCCCGCCTCACCCCGCTGCTGGAGCAGGAGCGCGCCGTGCGCGCCCGCCTGGCCCGCCTGCGCAGCGAGCTCGACGCCATCGCCGGCGAGGGCATCGAAGCGCCGGCGCCGGTCTCCCTGCCCCCGGCCCAGCAGATCGTCACCGCCACCGAGGACGATCCCGGCACCCCCGAGGCCCCGTTCCCGGTCGGCTTCGGATCGGTCACCGTCGACCACTAGGACCGGCCCCGGGCCCCGGCCCACTCCCTCCCTCCCCCGAGCCCGGCCCGAGCGGCCGGGCTCGGTCGCGCCCGGCCTCCGGGAGCCTGGTCGCCATTGGGTGAAGGCTCCGGAGCGCTCCTAGGCTGGCGGGGTTCGCCATCGCCCTGACCCCGGGAGATCCTCATGGCCGGATCCGTCATCCTCGCCGGTGCTCGCACCCCGATCGGCAAGCTCTCCGGAGCCTTCGCCTCCTTCAGCGCCGCCGACCTGGGGGCCAAGGCCATCAGCGCCGCCCTGGAGCGGGCCGGCGTGCCCGCCGAGGAGGTGGACTACGTCTTCATGGGCCAGGTCCTCCAGGCCGGGGCCGGGCAGATCACCGCCCGCCAGGCCGCAGTCGGGGCCGGCATCCCCCTGTCCGTGCCCGCCACCACCATCAACAAGGTGTGCCTGTCCGGCCTGAACTCCATCCTGTTGGCCGACCTGCTCATCCAGTCGGGACAGGCCGACATCGTGGTGGCCGGGGGCATGGAGTCCATGACCAACGCCCCCTACCTGCTGCCCGGGGCCCGGGCCGGCTACCGCATCGGCGACCAGAAGGTCGTCGACTCGATGATGTACGACGGCTTGTTCTGCGCCTTCGACCAGGTGGCCATGGGCGCCGGCACCGAGAAGTACGCGGCCTCGGCCGGCCTGGCCCGTGAGCCCCAGGACGACCTGTCGGCCAAGAGCCACCAGCGGGCCGCCGCTGCGGCCAAGAACGGCCTGTTCGACGACGAGGTCGTGGCCGTCGAGGTGCCCCAGCGGAAGGGTGACCCGGTGGTCGTCACCACCGACGAGGGTGTCCGGGGCGACACCACGGCCGAGGGCCTGGCCAAGCTGCGGCCGGCCTTCGACAAGGCCGGCAACATCACCGCCGGCAACGCCAGCCAGATCAGCGACGGCGGCGCCGCCGTGATCGTGGCCTCCCGGGCTGCGGCCGAGCGCATCGGCACCACGCCCCTGGGCGAGATCGTGGGCTACGGCCAGGTGGCGGGCCCCGACCCGTCGCTCCTGACCCAGCCGTCGCGGGCCATCAAGGACGCGGCCCAGCGCTCCGGCACCGACCTCGGGGCCATCGACCTGTTCGAGCTGAACGAGGCCTTCGCCGCTGTGGGCCTGGCCTCCATGGCCGACCTGGGCGTGTCCGACGACGTGGTCAACGTCAACGGCGGGGCCATCGCCCTCGGCCACCCGGTGGGGATGTCGGGCACCCGCGTCGCCCTCACCCTGCTCCTGGAGCTGGGCCGCCGGGGCGGCGGGTTGGGCGCGGCCGCCCTGTGCGGCGGCGGCGGCCAGGGCGACGCCATGCTCGTCCGCACCCTCGACTGAGGCCCTCTCGCCGACGCCCGACCACGTCGGCGCCGCGAGGTGTCAGGCCCGGGGTCTCCGGGTACCGTGGACCCCAGGCCGGGCCGCGAACCCAGCCGCCCTTCGCTCGGGGCACCGCTTCCACCAACGGTGGGTCGGTTTGACCGCCCGCACCCGGCTCGCCGGGGGGCGGTGTCCCGGGTGCGCCCTCAGTCGGCCACCGAGCGCCGGCCCTCCAGGGCCCGGCCCAGGGTGAGCTCGTCGGCGTACTCCAGGTCGCCCCCCACCGGGACCCCGCTGGCGATGCGGGTCACCTTCAGGGGCAGGTCCTTGAACATCTTGGCCAGGTACATGGCCGTGGCCTCGCCCTCCACGTTGGGGTTGGTGCACAGGATCACCTCGACCACGTCCTCCTGCCCGATGCGGGCGAACAGCTCCTTGACCCGCAGCTGGTCGGCCCCGATCCCCTCCAGGGGGTTCATGGCCCCGCCGAGGACGTGGTAGCGGCCCTTGAACTCATGGGTCTTCTCCACGGCCACCACGTCCCGGGGCTCCTCCACCACGCAGATCACCGAGGCGTCACGGCGGTCGTCGCGGCAGATGTCGCACAGGGGCTCGGACGCCACGTTGAAGCACCGCTCGCACCACGACACCCGGGCCTTGGCCTCGGTGATGGCCGCGGCCAGGCGCAGGGCGTCGTCCCGGGGCAGCTTCAGCAGGTGGAAGGCGATGCGCTGGGCCGACTTGGGACCCACACCCGGCAGCTTGCCCAGCTCGTCGACCAGGTCCTGGACCGGCCCGGTGTAGACCGCCACCGCCGCTCAGCCCCCGCCGAGCGCGTCACCCAGGCCGCCGAGGCCGCCCAGGCCCTGGCTCTGGACCTCGCGGACGCGGGCGGTGGCGTCGGCCAGGGCGGCCAGCACCAGGTCCTCCAGCATCTCCACGTCCTCGGGGTCGACAGCGGCGGGGTCGATGCGCACGGAGCGGAACTCGCCCACCCCGGTGACCTCGACCCGCACGGCACCGCCGCCGGCCACGCCCTCGAGCACGGTGGCGGCCGCCTCCTCCTGGGCCGCGGCCATCTGCTGCTGCATCTGCGACGCCTGCTCCATCAGGTTGCCGAGGTCGAGGCCGCCGCCCCCCAGCAGCTCCCCCAGGTCGAAGGGCTCGTCGTCGTCCCCGGTGGGGCCGGCCGACGTCCCCTCCGGCCCCACCAGGTGGGCCGGCAGGCTGGGCCCGCCGGCGGTGGGGCCACCCTCGTCGTCGTCGTCGCCGTCGGTGGGGCGGGACAGGTCGCTCATGGGTGCCTCCTGGGCGGGGACCCGGCGGGGGCCGGGGGACGGGCGGTGCTCACCGCTCCTCGACGATCCGGGCACCGGGGAAGGCCTCGGTCACCCGCTCCACGCCGCCCCGCTTGTCGAGGGGGGCGTCGACCAGCTCGTCGAGGTCGACCTCGTCGGGCGGTTCGGGACCGGTGGCGGGCGCCGAGCCGGGAGCCGCCCCGGCGGGACGACTGCCTCCGGCCGCCGGGGCGGCGCCGGCCCCGCCCACGGCCAGGACCAGGCGCACCGGGCGGCCCAGGGCGGAGGCCAGGGCGGCCTCGGCGTCGCCCCGCTTCTGCTCGCAGCGCTCGCGGTGGACGGCGTCGGGGAGGCCCACGGTGACGGTGGCGTCGTCGGCGTCGAGCACGTTGCCGGCCTGGAACAAGGCTTTGGCCAGGCCCTTCAGCCCGGGCACGACCTGGTCGACCCAGGCTCTCCCCACCTGGTCGACCATGGCTTCGGTGGGGCCGGCCGCCCCCGGCGTCGCCGCCCCCGAGGACGGGGGGGCGGGCGCATCCGGCTCGGACCCCCCCGGGCCCGAGGACGGGGGGTCGCCGGCCGGCGGGCCGGGGACCGGGGCCGGGGCGGCCTCGACCGGTCCGGAGCCGGGAGCCTGGGCCCGGTCCAACGGGGGCCCGTCGGCCGACCGCTCGGCGGACCCGGCGGGAGCGGGCGCCGCTGGGGGCGACGGGGGGGGTGGCGGGGCGGCGGGGGGCGAGGGAGCCGACGGGGAGGTCCGGGCCGGGGCGGCGCCTCGGCCGGCCAGGGCGGCCCGGGCCCGTTCCGCACCGCGGGGCTCGACCCCGGCCGGCGCCGCTCCGGGGCCCGGTCCCGCCGCTCCCGTCCCGGGCCGGGGCTCGCCGTTCGGCGTCGATCCACCGGTCGCCGGGGGCCCGTCGTCGCCGGGGGCCGGCCCGGCGGCGGAGGCCGTCGGGGGCGGGACGTCCGGGGCGGGAGGCCGCGGCGCCGGCGTCGACGCCGGTACCCCGCCCTGCTCCAGGCGCTCGATCCGGGCCACCAGGTCGGCCAGCTCGGGGTGGCCACCGGTGTCGACCGGCGCCGCCCGGGTGACGCGCACCAGGGCGACCTCCAGGGGGATGCGGGGGTCGGGGGCCTGGCGCATGCCCAGCAGGGCCTCACCCACCTCCTCCAGGGCCCGGGTCACGGCCCGGTCGGTGACCCGGCCGGCCCACGCCGCCACCTGGGCCCGGGCCGTGTCCGAGAGGTGCTCCTGGGGGCCGCCCATGCGGTGCAGGAAGACGTCCCGGAGCTGCGCCAGCAGGGACTCACCCAGCACCCGGGGGTCGCGCCCGGCGGCGGTGGCGGTGGCCACGGCGGAGAGGGCGGCGCCGGTGTCGCCGGCCACCACCGCCTCGACCAAGGCCTCGGCGTGGTCCCCGGCGTCGGAGACGCCGCCGGCGGCGGCCTGGTCGAGGGCCGAGAGGGTGTCGCGGGCCGAGCCCCCGCCGGCTCGCAGGACGTGCTCGACGGCCGAGTCGTCGACCTGGAGGCCGGCGTCGGAGATCACCCAGCGCACGTGATCGGCCAGCTCGTCCGCCGGGAGGAGGTGGAACTCGTAGTGCTGGGTGCGGCTCCGGATGGTGGGCAGCACCTTCTGGGGGTCGGTGGTGGCCAGCACGAACACGACGTGGTCGGGCGGCTCCTCCAGCGTCTTCAGCAGGGCGTTGGAGGCCCCGGTGGAGAGCATGTGGACCTCGTCGAGGATGTAGACCTTGGTGCGGCCGGGGCTGCCGAGGGCGACCCGCTCGACCAGGGACCGAACGTCCTCCACCTTGTTGTTGCTGGCCGCGTCGAGCTCCTGGAGGTCGTACGAGGTACCGGCCTGCATGGCCGTGCAGGCCGCGCAGACGCCGCACGGCTCACCGCCCTGGAGGTCCTCGCAGTTGAGGGCCTTGGCCAGGATGCGGGCCGTGGAGGTCTTGCCCGTGCCCCGGGGCCCGCTGAACAGGTAGGCGTGGCCCACCCGGCCGTCGGCCACCGCCGAGCGCAGCGCGTTGACCACCTGCTCCTGGCCCCGGACCTCGGAGAACCGCTGCGGGCGGTAGCGGCGGTAGAGGGACTGGTGGGCCATCGGCGGCGACTCTACCGAGCGCCGGGCCGACCTGGAGCCGGCCCTCGGGCGATCGGGCCCCCCACTGGTGCCCGGCCCGCGCCGGGTGTCGGGTGACGAGGCGCGAGCCCCGAACGCGTCCGTCCCCGCAGGGTGGCGGCCAGGTGATCTGCGGCGCACCTGACGTTCCGCTGAGAGCTGCTGCCTTCCGGCCCTGACTCGGTTCACGGGGTCTGGTCGCACAGGACCCGGCCGCCCCTGCGGGGACGGACCGGTCGCCAACCTAGCGCTTGGCCCCGCCCCTGCCACCCGCGCCTATCCTGGGCCGTCGTCGGGCCCGTCCGGCGAGGAGGGGTGCGAGAGCGGCCGAATCGGCACGCTTGGAAAGCGTGTGTGGGGCAACCCACCGTGGGTTCGAATCCCACTCCCTCCGCTCGGGCCGGGCCTTCGGGCCCGGCTCCGTCGCGTCTGACCGTCGATCACGGTCCGGAGAGGCCGCGGGTACACGTTGAGCGGCTCGCATCCTGGGGTACGTCGTGCGCATGGCCCACAGGCCCTCGTTCCCGCTCACCCGGTGGTCGACCGATCGTCGCGTGGCGATCGACACGTTGGCCCTCGCCCACGCGCAAATGGGTGAGCTGAAGGGCCCCGGTCGGCCAGGTCGCCCCCTCGAGATAGGTCGCCCCCTGGCTCACGCCTACATCGTGCGAGTGGTGGCGGAGTTCCAAGCGTTCACGCGGGACTTGCACGATCTCGGGGCCGAGCTGCTGGTGATGGGCTCGGGCTCACGCCCCGACTTCACGGCCCTCTTGGTCAGCGCGGTGACCGAAGGCCGCCAGATGAACCGGAGCAACTCCGACCTGAACACGCTCCGTTCCGACTTCCGACGACTGGGGATCCAGGGGTTGAACGGACGATTGGAGGCCGCCAACGGACACTGGGCGACCCGCCGCAAACCGCGCCGACGCGGCGACAAGGCCTACTACGAGGATCTCATCCGCCTTCGGAATGCTTTGGCCCACGGCAACCAATCGGACCTCGACCGACTGCGTCGTGAAGGCGTGCTCGACACTGTCTCATGGGGCAGGGCCCGCCTCCCGGGACTCGACCGGACCGCCAAGGCACTGGACCGCGTCGTGTGGGAGCATCTACGAACGACCTTCGGAGCAGAGCCATGGTGAGGCCATGACCGCGCAGTTCAAACCCGGCGACCGGGTCATCGTCCCGTGGGGCCTCGACGGCGAAGTCCTCGGCACCGTGGTCGAGGTCTGGGGTGACCCTCCGGCCCATGTCAGGGTGCAACTCGATGCCGAGGGGGACGCCGACGAGCCGGTCATCCTGCTCCTCGCCCCTTCAGCCGTGGCTGCCGCCTGACCGGTACGCCTGACCATCGGGGGGAGGACAGTCGGCCCCTACGCCGGGACCGGGTCAGCGGGTGCGGTCGGTGACGGCGTGGCGGAGGGCGGGGACCAGGGCGATGGGGCAACCCCGAAGGGCCAGAGCCTCCTGGTCGCGGATGAGGTTGGCCCGCAGGGGGCCGGAGACGGCCAGGCCGGCCATGGTGAACAGGAGGCCCAGGCCGTAGAGGGCCGGCGCCCCGGTGAGCACCACGCCCAGGAAGCCGACCAGGGCGGCGGCCTCCGAGGCGGCGGTGCGGGCGAAGAAGCGGCTCCGCCACGAGCGGGCCAGGGCCAGCTCGTCGGCGCAGTCCAGGCGCACGGGCCCGAACCGCACCAGCAGCAGGCCCGCCGCCCCGACGGCGGCCACCGCGGCCGCCATGGCCCACGGGGACAGGTCCTCGACGGCCGGCTCGCTGCCGGCCACCAGCAGGCCGACCACCACGCCCACCAGCACCAGACCCCAGGCGATGGAGAGGAACACGAAGCGCAGGGCCACCAACCCGTCGGGGCGCCCGTCCCGGGAGCCGGGGCGCCACCCGGGATCGTCGCCCAGCCGGAACGGGTCCTGGGGATCGTCTTCCTGGGGGTGCGCCATGTCGCGATGATGGCCGGGCCATCGGGCCGGGAGCGATCCCGGAGGAGGCGGCGGGCGGGGGACAACCCCACCCCCGGGCCACCGGGGGACGGGATGGCCGGTCCCGCCGGCCGTCCGTAGGTTGGGTGTCGTGGCCACCCTGGCTCCCCACCCCCCCACGAGGACCAGCGTGCCCCGCGCCGTGGGCCAGGCCCTGGTGGCCCCCGTCGCCCCCCGCACCCACGTGGCCCTCGTGCACCTGGTGCTGGACCTGGCCTCGGCCTGCCTGCTCTCGACCCCGATCCTCTTCCTGGCCGTGCTCAGCGTGGTGACGTTGCCCTTCATCCCGGTGTCGGTGATCTGCTTCCTGTGCCTGCTGGTGGCGGCCCGGCTGGTGGGCCACATCGAGCGCTTCCGCCTGGCCGCCGTGCCCGGCGTGCTCATCACCAACCCCCACCGACCCTTGGACGGCCCGTGGGCCCGCCGGGGCTTCGGCCGCCTCCGCTCGGCCGCCACGTGGAAGGAGATCGGCTACCACCTGGTGCACCTGCCCAAGGCCGTCGTGTTCGTGGCCGTCGCCCTGGGCACGTGGGCCCTGGGGCTGGCCCTGGCCACCCTCCCCCTCTACGTCGGCCGCGTGCCCGCCGGCCGGGCCACCGTGCTGTGGTGGGACATCGAGCCCGGGGCCGAGGCGGCGGTGGCCTGCGCCGTCGGTGTCGGCCTGCTGCTCACCGCGCCGTGGGTGACCCGGGGGCTGAGCCGCCTCACCGTCGGCATGGCCGAGGGGCTCCTGGGCGGGGGCGAGGCGGAGGTCCTGCGGGAGCGGGTCGGTGACCTGGAGGCCAGCCGGGCCGGCGTGGTGGACGCGGCCGAGGCCGAGCGGCGGCGCATCGAGCGCGATCTCCACGACGGGGCCCAGCAGCGCCTGGTGGCCCTGGCCATGAGCCTGGGCCTGGCCCGCGAGAAGCTCGACCACGACCCGGCGGCGGCCCGCGCCCTCATCGACGAGGCCCACCGCGAGGCCAAGAACGCCCTGGTCGAGCTACGGGACCTGGCCCGGGGCCTGCACCCGCCGGTGCTGACCGACCGGGGGCTGACGGCGGCGGTGGCCGGCCTGGCCTCGCGGGCCCCGCTCCCGGTCGAGGTCGACGTCCGGGTCGAGCGGCGCTGCCCGCCCTCGATCGAGGGCATCGCCTACTTCGTCATCTCCGAGTCGCTCACCAACGTGGCTCGCCACAGCGGGGCCCTCCGGGCCCGCGTCCTGGTGGTCGACACGGGCCTGGCCCTGGTGGTGGAGGTCAGTGACGACGGCGTCGGAGGGGCCCACACCGAGCGGGGCTCGGGCCTGCGCGGCTTGGCCGATCGGGTGGCCGCCGTGGACGGCTCGTTCCGGGTCGCCAGTCCCACCGGGGGGCCGACGTCGGTCCGGGCCGAGCTCCCGCTGCCCGCCGCCCCCGACGCCGGGCCCACCCCGCCGGCGGCCCCGACCCCGGGTGAGGGCCCGTGACCCCCGCCACCGACCTCAGGAGCGCACCGTGCGGATCGTGATCGTGGAGGACTCGGTCCTCCTACGGGAGGGCATCACCCGCCTGCTGGTCGACGCCGGCGAGGAGGTGGTGGGCACGGCCGGCGACGCCGAGGAGGCCATGGCCGTGGTGGCGGCCGAGCGGCCCGACATCGTGGTCACCGACGTGCGGATGCCGCCCGCCTTCACCGACGAGGGCCTGCGGGCCGCCATCGCCATCCGGGCCGCCTGGCCCGAGGTGGCCGTGCTCGTCCTGTCCCAGTGGGTCGAGGAGCGCTACGCCACCGAGCTGCTGGCCGGCTCCACCGTGGGGGTCGGCTACCTGCTCAAGGACCGGGTGGCCGACGTGCGCGACTTCGTCGACGCCGTGCGCCGGGTCGGCTCCGGCGGCACCGCCCTCGACCCGGACGTGGTGTCGCAGCTGCTGGCCACCAGCCGGCACCGGAGCCCGTTGGAGGCGTTGACCCCCCGCGAGACCGAGGTGCTCAAGCTCATGGCCGAGGGCCGCAGCAACAGCGCCATCGCCGCCGCCCTGGTGGTGTCGGACGGGGCCGTCGAGAAGCACGTGTCGAACATCTTCATGAAGCTCGACCTCCCGCCGGCCGACACCGACCACCGCCGGGTGCTGGCCGTGCTCCAGTACCTGGAGGCGGCGCCGTGACCGCCGTCCTCGACCCGGCCCCGGCCGGCGCCGGAGGCGACGGGCCGCCCCGGGGCCGGCCCGGGCGGCGGCCCCCGTCGACCCCGTTCCTGGTGGCCGTCCGCATCATCCTCCTGCTGGGAGGGGGGCTGCTCACCGTGTGCCTCCTGGCCGGCCTCACCTACTCCGCGGCCGGCGTGCTGGTCCGCACCGCCGAGCGGGCCGACACCACCCTGCGGGGTCGCATCGACCGGGTCGAGGTCCACGTGTCCGGCTCGGTCGAGGTCCACCCCGGGCCCGAGGGCCGGGCCCGCGTCCAGCGCCGCTCGGACTTCTCCTTCGACCGCCCCCAGGTGCGCCAGGAGATCGTGGACGGCGTCCTGGAGCTGCGCTACGGCTGCCGCGACGTCGCCGTGATCTGCGGCCACCACATCGACCTGGCCGTGCCCCACGGGGCCGACCTGGTCATCGAGGCCGACCACGTCGTGGTGGCCGACACCACGGGGTCGATCCGCCTCCGCAGCGGCGGCGGGACGGTCGAGCTGGAGCGGGTGGCCGGGCCGATCGACGCTCAGGTCGGGGGGGGCGCCATCATCGGACGGGACGTCCGCTCCACCGATGTGCGGGCCAGCGCCGGCGGCGGCAGCATCGAGATCGACTTCTCCCGCCCGCCGCAGTGGGTCGACGTGTCGGCCGGGGCCGGCCACATCGGCCTGGTCCTGCCCCGCGGCCAGGCCGCCTACCGGGTGGACGCCGAGGCCGGCGTGGGGGAGTCGCAGGTGAGCGTGCGCACCGACCCCGGCAGCGACCGGGTGATCCGGGCCCGGGCCGGCGCCGGCGACGTGGTCGTCCGCTACGGCCCCGCCTGAACCTTCTCCAGCCGGCGCTCCTCGGGCCCGGCCCGGGCCCGGTCGAGGAACCTTCCGGCCGCACCCTCGGAGAGGCCCCTTCGCGACCCGGACCTCGCCCTCGCACCTTGGCCCGTGGCCCTCGTCGAGGCCGCGCCCACGCCGCGGCGCGAGACGTGGCCCCGGGGTGGGGTGGGGCTGTCCCCACCCCCGGCGCGGGGCAGGCACCACCGGGCGGTCGGTGGCCGGCGCCATCGAAGGCGCCGGCCGGTTCCCGGACGATGGGTGGAGCACGCCGACGACTGCCCGAGGAGGCCGACCGTGCCCACCACCGCCCCCATCGCCACCCCCGCTCCCCCGGGGCCCGACCCGGCCCGCACCTCCGCCGTCCGGGCCTTCCTGGTCCGTAAGGTCTACGGGTCCGGTCCCGCCGCCGTGACCGCCCTGGACGACGTCACCGTGGGGGTGGCCCGGGGCAGCTTCGTGGCCGTCATGGGCCCGTCCGGCTCGGGCAAGTCCACGCTGCTCCACTGCCTGGCCGGCCTCGACACGGTCACCTCCGGCTCCATCGAGATCGCCGGTGTCGACCTCTCGACCCTGCCGGACCGGGAGCTGACGAGGTTGCGCCGCGACCGCGTCGGCTTCGTGTTCCAGTCGTTCAACCTGGTGCCCACGCTGACCGCGGCCGAGAACATGACCCTGCCGGCCCTGCTGGCCGGGCGGAAGGTCGACCCGGCCTGGATGGCCGAGGTGGTGACGGCCGTCGGCCTCGGCGACCGCCTCGACCACAAGCCCTCCGAGCTCTCCGGCGGCCAGCAGCAGCGGGTGGCCGTGGCCCGGGCCCTGCTGGCCCGGCCCGAGGTGACCTTCGCCGACGAGCCCACCGGCAACCTCGACTCCCGGGCCGGGGGCGAGGTGCTCGGCTTCCTGCGCCGGGCGGTCGACGCCATGGGCCAGACCGTGGTGATGGTGACCCACGACCCGGTCGCCGCGGCCCACGCCGACCGTGTCCTGTTCCTGGCCGATGGAGCCCTCGTCGACGAGATGTCCGACCCCACCGCCGCCCGCGTGCTCGACCGCCTGAAGCGCTTCGGCGACTGACCCAGCCCGCCCGCCGATCCCCGACCCGAGGAAGAACCCCATGTTGCGCATCGCGCTCCGCACCCTGCGGGCCCACGCCCGCCGCTTCACCTCCACCGTCGTCGCCGTGGCCATCGGCATCGCCTTCCTGGCCGGCGTCCTGGTCCTGGTGGCCACGTTCCAACGGAACTTCGACGACATGTTCACCACCGGCGCGGCCGGGACCGACGCCGCCGTCCGCTCCGACAGCGCCATCGACCTCGGCTTCGGCGACGCGGCCCGGGGGGAGGTCGACGCCTCGCTGGCCGAGGTCATCTCCGGGGTCGACGGGGTGGCCCAGGTCGCCCCGGTCCGCAGTGGCACGGCCCAGATCGAGGGGACCGACGGCGAGATCATCGGCGGGGGCGGCCCGCCCCAGGTCGGGTCCCAGTGGGTCGCGGTGCCAGCCCTCAACCCCTGGCGGATCACCGACGGCCGGGCCCCCGCCGGCCCGGAGGAGGTCGTGATCGACCGGGCCTCGTCCCGCCAGGGTGACCTGGAGGTGGGCGACACCACCCGGGTCTTCACCCCCGAGCCGCTGGAGGTCACCGTGGTCGGCGTCGCCACCTACGGCACGGCCGACTCCTCCGGGCCCCTGACCCAGGCCCTGTTCAGCGAGGAGGGCGCCGTCGCCCACCTGGGCGGCACCGCCGGCCACGTGGACAGCTTCCTGGTGGCGGCCGAGGAGGACGTGAGCCAGGAGCAGGTCACGGCGGCCGTCGAGCGGGCCCTGCCCGAGGGCACCGAGGCCGTGACCGGCGCCGTGCTGACCGAGGAGAGCCAGCAGATCGGCCGCGACTTCGTCGGCGTGCTGCGCCCGGCGTTGCTGGCCTTCGCCCTCATCGCCCTGGTCGTGGGGGCCTTCAGCATCTACAACACGTTCGCCATCGTGGTGGCTCAACGGACCCGTGACGCCGCCCTGCTGCGGGCTCTGGGCGCCTCCCGGGCCCAGGTGATCGGCTCGACCCTGGTCGAGGCCACCGTCGTGGGGCTGGTCGGGGCGGCCCTCGGGCTGCTGGCCGGCATCGGCCTGGCCGCCGGGATGAGCGCGCTGATGGCCGGCTTCACGGGCATGAGCTCGTCGTCGCTGGTGATCACCGCCGTCACCGTGGCCACTGCCTTGGTCGTGGGCACCGGCGTCACCGTGGTCTCGGCCCTCCTGCCGGCCCGCCGGGCCTCCAAGGTCCCCCCGGTGGCTGCCCTCCGGGACGTGGCCGTGGACGGGGGCCGGGTCGGTCGCACCCGCACCGTGGCCGGGCTGGTCCTGCTGGCCGTCGGCGTGGCCCTCGGCGCCGCCGTGGTGGCGGGCAGCTCCAGCACCGCGGTGGCCGGTGGCGGGGCGGCCCTCCTGCTCCTGGCGGCCATCGTCTTGGCCCCCGGCGCCGCCGGTCCCCTGGTGCGGGTGGTGGGCGCGCCCCTGGCCCGGCTCCGGGGCGTGACCGGGCTGATGGCCCGCCGCAACGCGGTGCGCAACCCCCGCCGCACCGGCAGCACGGCCACCGCCCTGATCATCGGCGTGGCCGTGGTGGGGCTCTTCACCGTGGTCGCCTCGTCGCTCCAGGCCTCGCTCGACCGCATCGTCGACGAGCAGATCGCCGGTGACGTGGTGGTCTCGGGTCCCGAGGTCGACGGCTTCGTGGGCCTGGCCCCGTCGCTCCAGCAGCGGCTGGCCGGCCTGCCCGAGACGGGGGCGGCGGTGGGCATCGGGTCCATGCCGGCCACCGTCGACGGGGAGGACGACTTCCTCAACTTCGCCGACGCCGCCGGCCTCGACCGGGTGATCGACCTGGACGTCACCCGGGGCCGGCCCGCCGAGCTGGGGCCGGGGGCCATCGCCGTCTCCCAGGGCTACGCCGAGGACCACGGGCTGGGCCTGGGCGACACGTTGCCGGTGCGCTACATCGACGGCCAGGCCGAGGATCTCACCGTCGGCCTGGTGTACGAGACCACCACCCTGGCCGGCCCGTACTTCGTGGACACGGCCACGGTGACGCCCCACGCCCCGCAGGTGGGGCCGACCCAGATGCTGCTGAAGGCGGCCCCCGGGGTGAGCCCCGAGCAGCTCGAGGAAGCGGCCCAGGCCGCGGCGGCCGACTGGCCCGGGAGCACCATCGAGACCCGGGCCGAGTTCGCCGAGACCCAGGGTCGCAGCGTCGACCAGATGCTGATGCTGATCTACGTGCTGCTGGCCCTGTCCATCGGCATCGCCCTGATGGGCATCGCCAACACCATCTCGTTGGCCACCCTGGAGCGTCGCCACGAGCTGGGCCTGCTCCGGGCCGTGGGCCAGACCCGCCGCCAGGTGCGATCCATGGTCCGCTGGGAGGCGATCATGGTCTCGTCGCTGGGCACGCTGGTCGGCCTGGCCGTGGGCGTGGCCGGGGCCTGGATGGTGGTCAGCGCGGCCGGCTCGGACTTCGACCAGGTGGCCGTCCCCCTCCAGCCGCTGGCCACCATCGCCCTGATCGGGGCGGCGGCCGGGGTGCTGGCCTCGGCCCGCCCCGCGGCCCGGGCCGCTCGCACCGACGTGCTCACCGCCATCGCCGCCGGGTAGGCCGGCCGTTCGCGGTGCCGGTCGCCCCGGGCCGGCACCGCCCTCCTCCCCGGCCGCCCCCTCCTCGGGTGGGCGGCCGGGGAACCGCCAGCTCCCGGGGCCGGCCGGCCGGCCCTCACCGCCCCGGACCGATGGGGCCCTCTCGTTCGGGATGCGTCGTCTCGTTTCGGGATACCGTCCGCGCCGTGGAGCCGTCGACCCCGCTGACCGACGAGGAGGCCATGGGCGTGGCCCTGGCCGAGGCCGAGGTCGCCGCGGCCCGGGGCGAGGTGCCGGTGGGGGCGGCGGTGGTCCTGGACGGCCGGGTGGTGGCCCGGCGGGGCAACGAGCGCGAGGCCTCCGGCGACCCCACCGCCCACGCCGAGGTGCTGGCCCTGCGGGACGCCGCCGCCGCGGTGGGCGACCGCCGCCTGCGGGAGGCCACCCTGGTGGCCACGCTGGAGCCCTGCCCGCTGTGCGCCGGGGCGGCGTGGGCGGCCCAGGTGGGCCGGATCGTGTTCGGGGCCGACGACCCCCGGGCCGGGGCCACCGGGTCGCTCTACAACGTGGCCGTGGACGTGCGCCTCAACCACACCTCGGAGGTCACGGCCGGGGTCCGGGCCGTCGAGTGCGCCGCCCTGCTCACCGCCTTCTTCGCTGCCCGGCGCTGACGCCGTCGCCCCGTCTCCTGGCCGGCCGCCGGGGGCGACCGGCTAACGTCTCCCGACGGAGGGTTGCCAGAGCGGACGAATGGGACGGTCTCGAAAACCGTTGTGGTGTCACAGCCACCGTGGGTTCAAATCCCACACCCTCCGCTCGAGACCCGGGTCCGCCCCGGGTCGCTCGTGAGGCCAGGGCCGCAGCCCGGGGCCCGGCTCCGCCGGTCACCCGCTGCGGCCCTCCTCGCGCCCCCGGCCGGGATCCCGCCGAACCCCCGCCGCGACGGGTTCGGCCGCCCGTAGCCTGGGCCGGCCATGCACCACGGACCGTCGATCCTCTGGGGGATGTCCCGCTCGGACCCGTCGTCCCTGAGCGGCGTCCACCTCGAGAAGGGCCTGGTGCGGCGCGTCTGGTCCTTCGCCCGGCCCTACCGGTCCCGGACGCTGGCCTTCCTGGCCATCATCGTGGTCGAGGCCCTGCTGGGCCTGGCCACCCCGCTGCTGATCCGCCAGATCGTGGACCACGCCCTCCCCCAGGGGGGCCGGCCCGCGGATGCCGACCTGCTCACCTGGTGCGCGGCCGGCATGGCCATCGCCGCCCTGGCCGGGGCGGCCCTGTCGCTGGTGGAGCGGGGCCTGTCGGCCACCATCGGCGAGGGCCTCATCTTCGACCTGCGGGCCGCGGTGTTCGACCACGTGCAGCGCATGCCCGTCGCCTTCTTCACCCGGACCCAGACCGGGGCCCTCGTCTCCCGGCTCAACAACGACGTCATCGGGGCCCAGCGGGCCGTCACCCAGACCCTGGGCTCGGTGGTGTCCAACGTGGTGGTGCTGGTCACCACCCTGACCGCCATGGCCGTGTTGGAGTGGCGGCTGACCCTGGTGTCGCTCCTGCTGCTGCCCCTGTTCGTGGTGCCGGCCAAGCGGGTGGGCCGCCGGCTCCAGTCCATCACCCGGGAGTCGTTCGACCTCAACGCCTCCATGAACACGACCATGACCGAGCGGTTCAACGTGTCGGGCGCCACCCTGGTGAAGCTGTTCGGCCGGGCCGAGGACGAGTCGGCCGGGTTCACCGAGCGAGCCGGGCGGGTGCGCGACATAGGGGTGCGCTCGGCCATGTACAGCCGCACCTTCCTGGTGGCCCTGACCCTGGTCGGGGCCCTGGGCACGGCGGTCATCTACCTGCTGGGCGGGCGGCTGGTGATCTCCGGCGCCATCACGCTGGGGACCCTGGTGGCCCTGGGCGCCTTCGTGGCCCAGATCTACGGGCCCCTCACCCAGCTCACCAACGCCCGGATCGACGTGATGAGCGCCTTCGTCTCCTTCGACCGGGTGTTCGAGGTGCTCGACGCCCCCCGGGCCGTCGATGACCGGCCCGGCGCCGTGGACCTGGTCGAGCCGGCCGGCCACGTCCGCTTCGACCACGTCGACTTCCGCTACCCGGCGGCCGCCGAGGTGTCGATCGCCTCCCTGGAGTCCGACGCCGGGGCTCCCCTCGGCCTGGAGGCCTCGCAGGAGGTCCTCCACGACGTCACCCTCGACGTCCCGCCGGGGTCCACGGTGGCGCTGGTCGGCCCCTCGGGGGCGGGCAAGACCAGCCTGGCCGGCCTGGTGCCCCGGCTCTACGACGTGACCGGCGGCGCGGTGAGGGTGGACGGCCTCGACGTGCGGGACCTGACCCAGCACTCGCTGCGGGCCGCCATCGGCGTGGTCACCCAGGACCCGCACCTGTTCCACGAGTCCATCGCCGCCAACCTCCGCTACGCCCGCCCCGGCGCCTCCGACGAGGAGCTGGTGGCGGCGTGCCGGGCGGCTCGCATCCACGGCACGGTGGCCGCCATGCCCGACGGCTACGCCACCGTGGTGGGCGAGCGCGGCTACCGCATGTCGGGGGGTGAGAAGCAACGGTTGGCCATCGCCCGCATGCTGCTGAAGGACCCTCGCATCGTCATCCTGGACGAGGCCACCAGCCACCTCGACACCGAGAACGAGGCGGCGGTGCAGGCCGCCCTGTCCGAGGCCCTGGATGGCCGCACCGCCCTGGTCATCGCCCACCGCCTCTCGACCATCGTCGACGCCGACCTCATCGTGGTGCTCGACCGGGGCCGTGTCGTCGAGCGGGGCGACCACGCCAGCCTGCTGGCCACCGACGGCCTCTACGCCGAGCTGTACCGCACCCTGCTGCGGGGCGAGCGGCTTCCCTCCTCGCCCGTGGTGGCGGCCGAGCCGGGACCAGCCGATCCGGAGCCCGCCGAGCCCCAGCTGTCCTGACCGGGAGCGGGCGGGCGCCGAACGGCCCGCCGCCGACCGGTCGCTCGATGCCCCCACTGGGCAAGGCCGTCGGGACGGCGCCGCCGGGCCAGCGGGGCGAGCGGCAGCGGGTGGTCGACGGGCCCCGGGCGGGCTCCTACGGTGCGGGTCGTGCAGGACGCCCTGTTCGGCTCCGACGCCGTCGTCGACCCCACCTGGACCGTCGCCGAGCTCACCCGCGCCATCGGCAAGGTCGTCGAGCAGGCCTTCCCGGGCGAGGTCTGGGTGCGGGGCGAGATCCGCGACCTGCCGCCCCCCGGTGACGCCCGCCGCACCCGCCCCCACCTCTACTTCGACCTGATCGAGCCGGGGCCGCCGGGGGCCCGCCCGGGGGCGGTGCTGCCCGTGGTGCTGTGGTCCACCGATCGCAAGCGGGTCAACGCCGAGCTGAGGCGCTCGGGCATCCGGGTCAGCGCCATGGACAGCGGCGTGGACGTGCGCATCCGGGGCCGGATCCGCTGGTGGGCGCCGGGGGGCCGGGTCCAGCTCCAGATGACCGGCATCGACCCCGAGTACACCCTGGGCCGGCTGGCCGCCGATCGGGCCGCGGTGGTGGCGGCCCTGGCCGCCGATGGCCTGCTCGACCGCAACGCCGCCCTGCCGCTGCCCCTGGTGCCGGAGCGGGTGGGGCTGGTGACCAGCCTGGGTAGCGCGGCCCACGCCGACGTGCGCCGGGTGCTGGAGACGGCGGGCCTGGCCCACCTCCTGGTCGAGGTGGACACGAGGACCCAGGGGCCCGACACCGTCACCACCGTGCCCCGGGCCCTGGCCGCGGCGGTGGCGGCCGGGGCCGAGCTGGTGCTGCTGGTGCGGGGGGGCGGATCGCGGGTGGAGCTGGCCTGGTTCGACGACGAGGCCGTGGCCCGGGCCGTGGCCACCTGCCCCGTCCCCGTGCTCACCGGCATCGGCCACGAGATCGACGACAGCGTGGCCGACCGGGTGGCCCACACCGCCTGCCCCACGCCCACGGCGGCCGCGGTCGAGGTGGTGGCGGCCGTGGCCCGGGCCCGGGACCGGGCCGAGGGGGCGTGGGCCGCCATCGGGGTCACCGCGCGCCGGGCGCTGGCCCAGCGCGTGGTGTCGCTGGCCACGACGGGGCGGCACACGGCCACCGTCACCGGCGCCACCCTCCGAGCCGCTGACGCCCACCTCCTCTCGGCCAGCCGGCGGGTGCACCGGGCCGGCCCCACGGCGCTGGCGGTGGCCGGGCGCCGCCTCGACGACGTGGCCGGGGCCGTGGGCCGCGACGCCCGGCGCGACCTGGCCGGGGCCGGGCGGCGCCTGGACGCCGCCGCCGGGGTGGTGGCGCGGCGAGCCGGGCCGGCCCTCGACCGACGCCACCGCGACCTCGAGGCGCGAGAGGCCCGGGTGCGGGCCTCGGACCCGGCGCTGGCCCTGGCCCGGGGCTGGTCCATCACCTACGGGCCGGGTGGGAGCCTGGTCCGCGACCCCGGCGCGCTGGCCCCGGGCGACGAGCTGCACACGGTGGTGGCGGCGGGGACGGTCCACAGCCGGGTGGAGCGGGCCGAGCCGGTGGCCACGGGCCGGGCGGCCGATGCCGGTGCGGGCGACCCCGATGGGGGAGGATCGACCGGTGCCTGACCCCGAGACCACCGACGCCGGACCCGAGCCGGCCAGCTACGCCGAGGCCACCGCGGAGCTGGAGGCCATCCTGGCCGAGATCGAGGACGACTCGGTGGACGTCGACGTCCTGACCCGGAAGGTGGCCCGGGCCGCCCTCCTCATCCGGTGGTGCCGGGGCCGGATCGACGGGGCCCGGGTCGACGTCGAGCGCATCGTGGCCGAGATCGATCCCGAGCCCTGAGGGGGGACGCACCGGGGCCGGTCGTTTGCCGGCCAGGGACCACGGGTACGGCTCGCACCATGGCGGCCCCCACCACGGCGGCGGCATCGCCTCCACGGTCCGCCGCGACCCCCTCCCCCGAACCACATCACGTCCTGGTCGCCACCGCCCTGGCCACCGGGCCGGAGGCACCGGCCCAGGCCCGTCAGGTCGTGCGTGACCTGCTGGCCCAGGGCCGACGGCCCGAGCTGTCGGACATGGCGTGCCTGCTCACCAGCGAGCTGGTGAGCAACGCGGTGGTCCACGGGGAGGGCAACCCGGTCGAGCTGGTGGTCGACCTCGACCAGCGCCGCCTCTCGGTCCAGGTGGGGGACGCCTCGGCCGGAGAGCCGGTCCCGGTCCTCGCCGGTCCCCTGTCCACCTCGGGCCGGGGCCTGGCCATGGTCGACCACCTGGCCGACTCCTGGGGCGTCACCCGGCGCCGGCGGGGCAAGTCGGTCTGGTTCGCCCTGGCCAACCCGGCCTGACCGCCCCCTGACCCCCCGGTCCCCGCCCCACCGGGCGCCGGGGCCGGTCCACACCCGTCCGGCCGGGTGCCAGACTCTCGGCCGACCCCTCCCTGGAGAGCCCTGTGCCCGACGAGATCCCCGGCGACGAGATCACCCTCACCCTCCCGGCAGCACCGGAGTTCGTCCGCATCGCGCGGCTGACCAGCGCCGGCCTGGCCACCCGGATCGGCATGGGCTACGACGAGGTCGAGGACCTGCGGATCGCGGTGGGCGAGGCGTGCTCGCTGCTCATCGGCGACGGCTCCCGGCCCGGCGCCCTGACCCTCACCTTCACCCTGGGGCCGGACACCGTCGCCGTCGACATCGCCGGTGGGCTGGCGGGACCGGGCCGGGCCACCGATCCCGACACGGAGCTGTCGGACCAGATCCTCGACGCCGTGGTCGACGACCACCGCGTCGACCTCACCGGCGACCGGGTCTGGATCGCCAAGCGCCACGGCGGGCCGGGGCCGGCGGGACCGGGGGACGGATGAGCCTGGACGGTGACGAGCGGGAGCACCTCCGCGAGCAGTTCCGGGAGTTCCAGCGCACGGGCGATCGGACCATCCGCGACGGGCTGATCGAGGCCCACCTGCGCCTGGCCGAGCACCTGGCCCGCCGGTTCAACAACCGGGGGGTCCCCCTGGAGGACCTCATCCAGGTGGCGTCCCTGGGCCTGGTCAAGGCGGTGGAGCGCTTCGAGCCGGAGCGGGGCCTGGAGTTCTCCACCTTCGCCACCCCCACCATCGTGGGCGAGCTCAAGCGCCACTTCCGCGACAAGGGCTGGGCCGTGCGGGTGCCGCGGCGGGTGCAGGAGCTCCACGTCGAGATCAACAGCCTGGTCGGCGCCCTGACCCAGCGGCTCGGCCGCTCGCCCACCATCGAGGAGTTGGCCCGGGCGTCGGGCACCTCCGAGGAGGAGGTCCTGGAGGCCATGGAGGCGGCCCAGGCCTACCGGTCGGCCTCGATCGACGCGCCGGCCGGCGGCGACGACTCCGGCCTGGGCCTGGCCGGCCAGCTCGGTGACGAGGATGCCAACCTGTTCGCGGCCGAGAACCGCATGCTGGTGGCCACGCTGGTCGACACGCTGCCCAAGCGGGAGCAGCTCATCATGCGGCTCCGGTTCTACGACGGCATGACCCAGTCCCAGATCGCCGAGCGCCTGGGCATCAGCCAGATGCACGTGTCGCGCCTCCTGGCTCGCAGCCTGGCCCAGTTGCGGGACCGGCTGGAGCACGAGGGCCTGGCCTGAGCCCCCGGCCCGTCAGCGGCCGGTCGAGCCGAAACCGCCGCTGTTCCGGTGGGATCCGGGGAGCGCCTCGCCCGGCGTGAACGTCGCCCGCTCGACGGCCTGGATGACCAGCTGGGCGATGCGGTCGCCCCGGCGCACCTGGTAGTCGTGGTCGGGGTCCAGGTTGACGAGCAGCACCTTCACCTCGTCGCGGTAGCCGCAGTCGATGAGGCCGGGCGTGTTGAGGCAGGTCACCCCGTGGCGCAGGGCCAGCCCGCTGCGAGGCTGCACGAACCCGGCGTGGCCGGCCGGCAGGGCCAGGGCGATGCCGGTGGGCACCAGGTCCCGGCCCCCCCCGGCGACCAGGAGCACGTCGTGCCGGGCGTGGAGGTCGGCGCCGGCATCGCCCTCGTGTGCGTAGGAGGGCAGCGGCAGGTCGGGGTCGAGGCGGATGACGGGCACGTGCAGCACCGGCGCATCTTGGCCGACCCGGCCCGGGCCGTCGACGGCCGACGCCACCAGGGCGCGCCGCCGGCACGTACGATCCCCCCCGTGCTGGTGTGGATGGACCTGGAGATGACGGGGCTCGACCCGGAGCGGTGCGCCATCGTCGAGATCGCCACCCTGGTCACCGACGACGACCTGACCGTGGTGGCCGAGGGTCCCGACCTGGTCATCCACCAGCCGCCGGAGGTGCTGGCCGGCATGGAGGCCGTGGTGCGGTCCATGCACACCCGCTCGGGCCTGCTGCCGGCCATCCAGGCCTCGACCACCACCCTGGAGCAGGCCGGCGCCGAGACCCTGGCCTTCATCAGGGAGCACGTGCCCGAGCGGCGCACCGTCCCCCTGTGCGGCAACTCCATCGGGACCGATCGCCGCTTCCTGGCTCGGTACCTGCCCGACATCGAGGGCTGGCTGCACTACCGCTCGGTGGACGTCTCCACCCTCAAGGAGCTGACCCGGCGCTGGTACCCGGGCCTGCTGGAGGAGACGCCCCGGAAGCAGACCAGCCACCGGGCCCTGGACGACATCCGGGAAAGCATCGACGAGCTGCGCTTCTACCGCCAGCGCATCTTCCGGGCCGAGGCCACGCCCAAGGCGCCATGAGGCCCGCCGGCCCGGCCGGCGGAAAATCGCTTGACGAGCCGCGACCGGTGCGGTTCGATGACCGGGCGCCCGGACCGCCCGGGCGCAGGCCCTTCCCGGCCCTTCCGAGCCCGAGGACCCCGATGCTGAACCGCAGCGACCAGGTCGAGCGCACCGCCGCCGCCGGTAGCACGCGCTCGTTCGCCGGGTACGCGCCGTCGGATGCCTCCGGTGCCGGGACCGTGTGGGGTCGCGTGTGGACCGCCATGCCGTCCATCGTGATCCCGACCACCAAGCGGCACGACCACAACCCTGCCCCATGGCCTGAGGAGGCGGTTCCCCGATAGGGAGCAGCCACTGAAACCTCCGAAGGCCGTCGGGATCTCCCGGCGGCCTTTCTGGTTTTCGGGCCCGGTCCCTCCCCTTCCCCACCCTTGCCTTCCCCCACCTCACCCGCCCCCACCACCCCACGACGACGACGACCGAGGAGAGACCAGTGACCGTGCTCGATGACCTGCAGGAGGCTGCGGAGGACCGCTCGTGGTGGGCCGATGCCCGCTGCGACGACGGGGCCGGCTCGCTCTCGGGCCTGTTCTTCTCCGAGGAGCTCCAGGACATCGCCGCCGCCAAGGGCATCTGCGCCCTGTGCCCGGTGATGGAGGAGTGCCTCGCCGGCGCCCTGGCCCGCCGGGAGCCGTGGGGCGTGTGGGGCGGCCAGCTGTTCCGCAACGGCCGCATCCTGGCCACCAAGCGCCGGCGGGGACGGCCCCCGAAGGTGGCCCGTCCCGAGGACGAGCTGCCCCAGGTGCCCGTCCCGGCCGCCCTGGCCGACGTCGTGGTCCGCCGCACGGCGTGACCCGGCCCGGGGCCGATCCGTCCGGTCCGACCGGCTGGATCGGCCCCCCGGGGTCGGTGCTAGGTTGCACCGGCCCCACCAGGGGTGCTGGTCCCGTGGTGCAGTTTGGAGTGCACGCCGGCCTGTCAAGCCGGAGGTCGCGGGTTCAAATCCCGTCGGGACCGCCACTGCCGTCGTCGCCACACCCGGCGGCAGCACGGCCGGATAGCTCAGTTGGCAGAGCGCACGCCTGAAAAGCGTGAGGTCACCGGATCGACGCCGGTTCCGGCCACCAGATCGAGCAGCCCCCGCCTCAGCGGGTGCGGCACACCCCGTCGGCCACCGCGGCGCCGGCCACGGCCGCCGCCACCAGCTCGACCACGGCCTTCTCGAACACGGAGGGCACGATGAGCTCGGGGCCGAGCTCGTCCTCCGGGACGGCGGAGGCGATGGCCTCGGCCGCCGCCACCTTCATGCCCTCGGTGATGGTGGTGGCCCCCGCGTCCAGGGCCCCCCGGAAGATGCCCGGGAAGGCCAGCACGTTGTTGATCTGGTTGGGGTAGTCGCTGCGGCCGGTGGCCATCACCGCCACCAGGCCGGCCGCCACCTCCGGCCGGATCTCCGGGTCGGGGTTGGCCATGGCGAAGACGATGGGGTCCGAGGCCATCTTCCGCAGGTCGTCGGCGTGGAGGAGGTCGGGGGCGGACACGCCGATGAACACGTCGGCCCCGGGCAGCACCTCGGACAGCGACCCCGACGCCCCGTTGGGGTTGGTGAGCTCGGCGAAGGCCCGCTTGGCCGAGTTCAGGTCCTGGCGCTCGCGGGTGACGGCGCCCTTGCTGTCGCAGCCGATGACGTCGCGCACCCCGGCGGCCATGAGGATCTTGGCGATGGCCACCCCGGCGGCGCCGGCGCCGGAGATCACCACCCGGAGCTCGTCCATGTGCTTGCCGACGATCTTGAGCGAGTTCTCCAGGGCGGCCAGGGTCACCACCGCGGTGCCGTGCTGGTCGTCGTGGAAGACGGGGATGTCGAGCCGCTCGCGGAGCCGCTCCTCGACCTCGAAGCAGGCCGGGGCGGCGATGTCCTCCAGGTTGATGCCGCCGTAGACGGGGGCGATGCGGACCACCGTCTCGACGATGGCGTCGACCTTGGCCTCGGGCGTGGTGGCATCGGTGGTGTCGATGCAGACCGGGAAGGCGTCGACGTCGGCGAAGCTCTTGAACAGGAGGGCCTTGCCCTCCATCACCGGCAGCGAGGCCTCGGGGCCGATGTCGCCCAGGCCCAGCACCGCGGTGCCGTCGGTGACGATGGCGACGGTGTTCTTCTTGATGGTGAGCTCGTGGGCCAGGTGGGGCTCGGTGGCGATGGCGGTGCAGATGCGGGCCACCCCCGGCGTGTAGGCCATGGAGAGGTCGTCGCGGTCGTTGACCTCGACGGTGGCCAGCACGTGGATCTTGCCGCCGGCGTGCATCTCGAAGGTGCGGTCGGCGAAGTCCAGGATCTCGACGCCCTCGAGCCGGGTGAGGGCCTCGCGCACCTTCTCGATGTGGGCGGCGTCGCTGCAGTTGACCACCACGTCCTCGTCGAGGACGGGGCCCTTGGCCTCGAAGCCGTGGAGCCCGACGATGTTGGCGCCGATCTCCCCCAGCGCCACCGACAGCCGACCCAGGGCGCCGGGCACGTTGGGCAGCCGGACGCGGAGGCGCACGGAGTAGGCAGCGGTGGGCGTCGACATCGACGGCCACGGTACCGGAGCGCCCCGGACCGGGGGAATCGCCTGCGCCCCCCGGGCCGTTCTGAGGCGCCAGCGCACACCCCCACGTTCGGAGCCGCCTCAGAAGCGTCGGCCCCGGGCCGCTCCGCGGTTCTGAGGCGC
The DNA here is from genome assembly GCA_035630295.1 of Acidimicrobiales bacterium. Classification (NCBI taxonomy): domain Bacteria; kingdom Bacillati; phylum Actinomycetota; class Acidimicrobiia; order Acidimicrobiales; species Acidimicrobiales bacterium. The sequence continues at coordinate 60,892 of DASQKY010000001.1, forward strand.
CCCGGCTCACCCCACTGCGCGCTGGCGCCTCAGAACGGACATGGACCCGACCTACCCTTCGGCCGTGACCCTCGAGCCCCCGGCCCCGCCGCCGTCCGTGTTCGGGCACGCCGGGGTCGAGGGGTTCGAGCAGGTCACGTTCTTCCACGACGCCGCCTCGGGGCTGAGGGCCGTGGTGGCCATCCACTCGACCGTGCTGGGGCCGGCCATCGGCGGCACCCGCTTCCTCCCCTACGCCACCGAGGCCCAGGCGGTGGCCGACGTGTGCCGGCTGGCCCGGGGCATGACCTACAAGCACGCCGTGTCGGGCCTCGACGCCGGCGGGGGCAAGGCGGTGATCATCGGCGATCCCCGGGCCCAGCCGCGCCAGGACCTCATCCGGGCCTACGCCCGCTTCCTCCACGGCCTGGCCGGGCGCTACCTCACCGCCGAGGACGTGGGCACCACCCAGGCCGACATGGACCTCATCCGGGGTGAGACGCCGTACGTCACCGGGACCAGCGAGTCGCTGGGCGGCTCGGGCGACCCCTCGCCGGCCACGGCCTGGGGCGTGCGGCGGGCCCTCGACGCGGTGGGCGAGCGGGCCTGGGGCTCGGCCGAGGTGGCCGGGCGCCACGTGGTGGTGTCGGGGGTGGGCAAGGTCGGCGCCGCCCTGGTCGACCACCTGGTGGCCGACGGGGCCCGGGTCACGGTGGCCGACGTGCGGGCCGAGGCGGTGGCCGCGGTCCGGGCCCGTCACCCGGGGGTGGCGGTGGTCGACCCGGACCGGGCCCACGCCACCGAGTGCGACGTGTTCAGCCCCTGCGCCCTGGGCGCGGTCCTCAGCGAGGCCACCATCCCGGAACTACGCTGCCTCGCAGTGTGCGGATCGGCCAACAACCAGCTGGCAACGATGGCAGATGGGCCCCGCTTGGCCGCTCGGGGTGTCCTCTACGCCCCTGACTACGTGGCCAATGCCGGCGGAGTGATCAACATCGCCGAGGAGCGCCACCCGTCCGGGGCCCCGTACGACCGAGCCCGGGCCCTCGCCCGGGTGGCCGGCATCGCCGACACCCTCCGCGACGTGTTCGCCCGGGCCGAGGCCGACGGCACCACGCCGGCCGAGGCCGCCGACCGCCGGGCCGAGGAACGCATCGCCGCCGCGGCCGCGCTCCCCCACCCCCCGGCCCACCGATCCCATGGGGGACCGACCGCCCCGTGACCTGACCGAGGAGCCGCCATGGCCCGCGCCCTGCACGCCCCCAGCACCGAGGACCTGTCCCGTCTGCACCTGCACGACCGGCACACCGCCCTGGGGCTGGACGCCGGCGACCTGCTCGGGATGTACCGCACCGTCCTGCTGGCCCGGCTCCTCGACCAGAAGATCTGGAGCCTCAACCGCATGGGCAAGGCGCCCTTCGTGGTGTCGGGGCAGGGCCAGGAGGGCGCCCAGGTCGGCTCGGCCTGGGCCCTGCGGGGCGGCGACGACGTCGTCCTGCCCTACTACCGCGACATCGGGGTGGTGCTGACCCTGGGGATGTCGGCCGCCGAGGTGCTGCTGGCCGTCTTCGCCCGGGCCGCCGACCCCAGCTCGGGGGGCCGGCAGATGCCCAACCACTGGGGCAGCGCCCGGCTGGGCCTCATCACCGGCTCGTCGCCCATCGCCACCCAGCTCCCCCACGCCGCCGGGCTGGCCTACGCGGCCCGGCTCCGCCACCAGGACCAGGTGGTCGTCTCGTACTTCGGTGAGGGGGCCACCTCCAAGGGCGACTTCCACGAGGCCCTCAACTTCGCCGGCATCCACTCCCTGCCCTGCGTGTTCGTGTGCGAGAACAACGGCTACGCCATCTCCGTCCCCGTGGCCCGGGAGTCGGCCGTCGACAACGTGGCCGACCGGGCCCACGGCTACGGCTTCGGCGGGATCATCGTGGACGGCAACGACCCCCTCGACGTCTACGCCGCCACCCACCAGGCCGTGCGGCGGGCCCGGGCCGGCGAGGGCCCGACCCTGCTCGAGTGCAAGACCTACCGCTACAAGGCCCACACCTCCGACGACGACGACCGCAGCTACCGCACCGCCGAGGAGGTCGAGGCCTGGCAGAAGAAGGACCCCCTCCGCCGCATCCGCCAGTACCTGATCGAGCAACGCCTCCTGCCCGAGGCCGACGAGGTGCGCATCGAGGCCGAGCTGCGGGCCGAGGTGGACGAGGCCGCCCGCCGGGCCGAGGCCATGCCCTTCCCCGAGCCGGCCACGGCCTGGACCCGGGTGTTCGCCCGGCCCCTGCGCCCCCTGCCCGGCGCCCCCGACGGCGGCGACCCACCGGTGGCCACCGCGCCCGAGGTGGCCGTGGCCGACGCCGGGCCCACCACCGAGCGGAACGTGGTCGACGCCATCCGCCAGGCCCAGCACGACCTCCTGGCCGGCGACGAGCGGGTGGTGGTGCTGGGCGAGGACGTGGGCCCCCGGGGCGGCGTCTTCCGGGCCACCGAGGGGCTGGCCGCCTCCTTCGGCGCGGCCCGGGTCTTCGACACCCCGCTGGCCGAGTCGTCCATCGTGGGCATCGGCATCGGCCTGGCCCTGGCCGGGCTGCGGCCCATCTGCGAGATCCAGTTCGCCGACTTCATCCACTCGGCCTACGACCAGATCGCCAGCGAGGCGGCCCGCATCCACTACCGGTCGAACGGCGACTTCCACGTGCCCCTGGTGATCCGGGCCCCGTGGGGCGGGGGCGTGCACGGCGCCCTCTACCACTCGCAGTCCATCGAGGCGACCTACGCCCACGTGCCGGGGCTCAAGGTGGTGGCCCCGTCCACCCCGGCCGATGTGGCCGGCCTGCTGCGGGAGGCGGTGGCCGACCCCGACCCGGTCCTGTTCCTGGAGCACAAGCGGAGCTACCGGCTGGTCAAGGGCCCGGTGCCCGACGACCCGGGGTGGCGGGTCCCCATCGGCGTGGCCACCGTGGCCCGGCCCGGCACCGACGCCACCGTGGTCGCCTACGGGATGCTCCGCCACCTGGCCGTGGAGGCCGCCGACGCGCTGGCCGCGGCCGGCGAGGGGAACGTCGAGGTGGTCGACCTGCGCACCATCTCGCCCCTGGACGCCGACACGGTGCTGGCCTCGGTGACCCGTACCGGCCGCTGCCTGGTGGTCCACGAGGACAACCTCAGCTTCGGGGTGGGGGCCGAGGTGGCCGCGCTGGTGGCCGAGCACGCCTTCTTCGACCTCGACGCCCCGGTGCGCCGGCTGGCCACCGCCGATGTCCCGGCCTTCCCCTTCGCCCCGCCCCTGGAGGAGGCCCTGTCCGTCGACGCGGCCCGCATCGCCACCGAGATGCGCGCCCTCCTGGCCGTGTGACCCCCTCCCCCCCGGCGGCGGGGCGTGGATCCGGCGCGAGGATGACCAGGTCCCCGCCCGGTTCGGGGGGACCGAGCCCTGAGCCCGCCAGGCGTGGAATCATGGACCCCATGGCACGAGCGACGGTGAGCCACGGCGAGGCCCGGGCGGACATCGAGGAGGGCGAACGGGTCCGCATCGGGCGCAGCTCGGTGTGCGACATCCAGGTCGGATCGGGCGCCGACGGGGGGCCCGAGGACCTGGGCGTGAGCCGCACCGCGGCCACCGTCTCCATGCAGGACGGGCGCCTGTGGGTCCGCAACGACTCGGCCAGCCAGCCCGTGTACCTGGTGCCCGAGACCGGCCCCACCCGGGTGCTGGAGAACCAGGACGAGATCGCCTCGCTGCCCATCGACCGGGTCACCGTGCAGTTCCGGGGCCGCATCCGCACCCACGACGTGCAGGTCGAGCTGGAGATGGCCGCCCCCCTGGGCGACACCCGGCCCATCCCCACCGACGGTCCGGCCACCCAGTACCTGCTGGAGTTCACCAACGCCGAGCGCCGCATCCTCACCGCCCTGTGCGAGCCGCTGCTGACGGCCCGGGGCGACCAGGCCCGGCCCGCCTCCTACGCCCAGGCCGCCGAGCGGTTGTTCCTGTCCCGCAGCCGGGTCGAGAACTGCATCGCCGACCTGGTCAAGAAGTACGCCTCGGCCGGCGTGCCGGGCCTGGAGGGCCCGGAGGCCAAGGACAACCTGTGCCGCTACGCCGTGCGCTCCGGCTCCATCAGCGCCGCCGACCTCGACCTCATCGCCTGACCACCCCGCTCCGGTGGCCGGCCGGTCGCCGAGGGCCCCTGGGTCGGCCCGGCCCCCCGGGCGTGGGGCCGCTAATCTGACGCCGCGCCAGATGTTGGTGCGGAGGTGCCCATGCTCGACCACGTGATCACCGGTGGGACCGTGGTCGACGGCACCGGCGCCCCGGGCCGGGTGGCCGACGTGGGCATCCGGGACGGGCGGATCACGACCGTGGCCGAGCCGGGCGCCCTGGCCGGGGAGGGGACCGAGACCCTCGACGCCGACGGCCTGGTGGTGGCCCCCGGCATCATCGACCCCCACACCCACTACGACGCCCAGATCTTCTGGGACCCGCACGTCTCCCCGTCGAACGTCCACGGCGTCACCAGCGTCATCAGCGGCAACTGCGGCTTCACCCTGGCCCCCCTCCGGGCCGAGGACGCGGCCTACACCCGGGAGATGATGGCCAGCGTCGAGGGGATGTCGGTGGCCGCCCTGGAGGAGGGCGTGCCCTGGGACTGGCACACCTTCGGCGACTACCTCGACCGGCTGGAGGGCCGGGTCGGGGTGAACATCGGCTTCCTGGTCGGCCACTGCGCCCTGCGGCGCTACGTGATGGGCGAGGCCGCGGTGGGCCAGGAGGCCACCGGCGGCCAGGTGGCCGAGATGCGCCGCGTCCTGGCCGAGTCGCTGGCCGCCGGGGGGCTGGGCTTGTCCACCACCCTGAGCCGCACCCACTCCGACGGCGACGACCGGCCGGTGGCGTCGCGGTGGTCGACGCCCGAGGAGCTGCTGGCCCTGTGCCAGGAGGTCGGCGCCCACGAGGGCACCACCCTCGAGGCCATGACCGACGGCTGCCTCGATCGCTTCAGCGACGACGAGATCGACCTGTTCGCCTCCATGACCGCCATCGCTCGCCGGCCGCTCAACTGGAACGTGCTGACCATCGACTCCCGGGAGCCGGGGCGCATCCCCCGCCAGCTCGGCGCCAGCGACGTCGCCGCGTCGCGGGGCGGGCGCATCGTGGCCCTCACCCTGCCGGTGCAGGTGCCCATGAACATGAGCTTCCTCACCCACTGCGGGCTGTTCCTCATCCCCGGCTGGGGCGAGGTCCTGCGCCTGCCGGTGCCCGAGCGCATGGCCCGCCTGCAGGAGCCCGAGACCCAGGCCTTCCTGCTGGAACGGGCCACCTCCGACGAGGCCGGGGTGTTCAAGCGCCTGGCCGCCTTCGGCGACTACGTCATCGGCGACACCTACTCCGACGCCAACGAGGGCCTGAAGGGCCGCCGGGTGGCCGACGTCGCCGCCGAGCGGGGGGCCGACCCGTTCGCCACCCTGATCGACATCGTGGTGGCCGACGAGCTGCGCACCGTGCTGTGGCCCATCCCCCCCGACGGCGACGACGCCTCGTGGGAGCTGCGCCGCCGGGTCTGGGAGGACGACCGGGCCATGCTGGGCGGCTCCGATGCCGGTGCCCACCTGGACCGCATGTGCGGGGCGCCGTTCCCCACCCGCTTCCTGGCCGACACCCTCCGGGGCCGGCGGCTCGTGTCCCTGGAGCGGGCCGTCCAGCTCATGACCCAGGTGCCGGCCGAGCTGTTCGGGCTGCGCGATCGGGGGGTGCTGCGGGAGGGGGCCCACGCCGATGTCCTGGTGTTCGACCCCGAGACGGTGGGGGCCGAGCACGCCACCCTGGTCCACGACCTGCCCGGCCGCTCGCCCCGCCTCACCGCCGGCGCCCGCGGCGTGCGCCGGGTCTACGTGAACGGCGTGGTGGCCGTGGAGGACGACCGGGCCACCGGCGCGCTGGGCGGCACCGTCCTGCGCAGCGGCCGCCACACCGCCACCGTCGCCACCCGCTGACCGGACCGGCCCCTCAGGCCAGGTCGCGCTCGTAGGGGAAGCCGAGGTCGGGGGCGGTGACCAGGGCCCGGAGGGGGACGCCGGCCTCGACGGCCAGGGCCTCGACGGTGCCGCCCCGGTCGACCACCGGCACCAGCAGCACCGGCTCGGCCCCCACGGACCGGATGACCTCGACCGCCTCCAGCATCGACACCCCCCGGGTGACGGCGTCCTCGGTGACGGCCACCCGGTCACCGGGGCCCAGCGCCCCGGCCACCCGGCCCCCCATGCCGTGGCCCTTGGCCTCCTTGCGCACCGTGAACGCCTTCAGCATGCGACCCCGGGTGGCGGCGACGCCGGCGGTGGCGTAGGCCGCGGCGTCGGCCCCCACGGTCAGGCCCCCCAGGGCGGTCACGTCGTCGGGCAGCACGGCCAGCAGGGCATCGGCCACCAGCAACATCCCCTCCGGCGAACAGGTGGTCTGCTTGGCGTCGATGAACCACTCCGACCGGCGGCCCGACTTCAGGGTGAAGTCCCCCCGCTGCACGCTGTGGGCCAGGACGTGGTCCCGCAGGGCCGGGAACGGGCAGGGCGGGGGGGCGGGGTCGGTGGGGGCGCCGTCGGTCATGGCTCCGACAGTACGGCCCCCCGGCCGGGGCGGCCGGTGTCACAGCACCCTTCTGAGCGGCCGGCGCGGCCTCCCGGCGCCGATGGCGGCGTGGCCTCGACCGGCATCGCCGTGTCATGCTCGGGGGCCGCGTGAAGGGGCTCGCGCCGTCCCGATCGCACCCGAGGAGAGGGCCATGCCAGATCCCGTCGCCCCCACTGCGGCACTCCCCCGAGCCGTCGAGGCCGTCCGGTGACCCGGGTCGTCGCCGTGGCCAACCAGAAGGGGGGCGTGGCCAAGACCACCACGGTCCACAGCCTGGGCGTGGCCCTGGCCGAGGCCGGGCGCTCGGTCCTGCTGGTCGACCTCGACCCCCAGGCCTCGCTCACGTGGGCCTGCGGCATCGACCCCGACGTGCTGGAGCGGTCGATGCACGAGGTGCTGCTGCGCCGGACGAAGGCGGCCGACGCGGTGGTGGGCACGGCGGTCCAGGGCCTGTCGGTGCTGCCCTCGACCATCGACCTGGCCGGGGCCGAGATGCACCTGCTGACCAAGACGGGCCGCGAGTACGTGCTGCGCAAGGCCCTCGACCGGTTGGTGGCCGACTACGACGTGGTGCTCATCGACTGCCCCCCGTCGCTCGGCATCCTCACCATCAACGGCCTCACCGCCGCCGGGGAGGTGCTCATCCCCCTCCAGTGCGAGGCGCTGGGCCAGCGGGGCGTGACCCAGCTGATGGACACCATCGACGACGTCCGGGCCTACACCAACCGCGACCTGGTGGTGCGGGGCGTGATCGCCACCATGTTCGACGGGCGCACCAGGCTGGCCCGCCAGGTCGTCGAGGAGGTGCGGAGCGTCCACGGGCTGGAGGTCTTCGACCCCCCGGTGCCCAAGTCGGTCAAGGTGGCCGAGGCGCCGGCCCGGGGCCGCTCGGTGCTCGAGCACGCCCCGGGGTCGAAGGGCGCGGTGGCCTACCGGGAGCTGGCCGAGCGGATCTTCGGGGCCAAGGGCAAGCGCAGGAAGAAGGACGACCGATGACCGATGACCGGCGACCGACCGGGGGCGACGCCGCCGGGCCCGTGGCCCGGGGCCGGCGCCGCAACCTCGACCCCCAGGGCCGCCGGGCCCTGTTCGAGATGCCGGTCGAGGCCGCCCGCGACACCATCCGCAGCGGTGACGCCAAGGAGGGCAAGGACGCCCTCTACTCCACCGGCCCCCGCCAGGCCGGCTCGGTGGTGGTCGAGTGCTCCGGCTGCTCGGTCCGCACCCGCATCTCCCTCACCGACGTGGCCATGCGCCTGGCCACCGCCTCGCTGTGGGTGCCCGGGCGGCACCACGGCCACTGGATGCGCTGCCCGGCCTGCGAGCGCCGCCGCTGGTGCGCCATCGCCTGGACCGACTGACCCTCCAGGCTGATCAGGAGGTGTAGCGGACGGTGCCGTGGCCCCGCTCGACCTGGCCTATCTCCACCGCTCGGTGGCCCGAGGCCCGGAGCACGTCGAGGGCCCGGTACAGGTCCTCGCGGGGGATGACGGCCACCATGCCCAGGCCCAGGTTGAACACCTGGCGCATCTCGTCGTCGCTGATCTCGCCCAGTCGCTGGATCTCCCCGAAGATGCGCGGCGCCTCCCAGGTGCCCTCGTCGACCACGGCGTCGCAGCCCTTGGGCAACGAGCGGGGCAGGTTGCCGGGCAGGCCGCCCCCGGTGACGTGGGCCAGGGCGTGCACGTCGACGGCGTCCAGCAGGGCCCGCACCGCCGGGGCGTAGACCACCGACGGCTCCAGCAGCTCGTCGGCCAGGGAGTGGCGGGCCCCCTCGTAGGCCGGGGCCCGGAGGTCGCGGCCGGCCCGCTCCAGCAGCACCCGGCGGGCCAACGAGTAGCCGTTGGACCGCAGGCCGGGGGACGGCAGGCCGACCAGCACGTCACCGGGGTGGACGCGGTCGGGGCCGAGCATGAGGTCGCGCTCGACCACGCCCACGGCGAAGCCGACCAGGTCGAACTCGCCGGGCTCCATGGACCCGGGGTGCTCGGCCATCTCACCGCCGATGAGGGCGCACCCGGCCTGGCGGCAGCCCTCGGCCACGCCCTCCACCAGCTGCTCGATGTGGTCGGGGTCGAGGTGGCCGACGGCGATGTAGTCCAGGAAGAACAGGGGCTCGGCCCCGGCGCAGACGATGTCGTCCACGCACATGGCCACCAGGTCGACGCCGATGGTGTCGAAGCGGTCGGCGGCCTGGGCCACCAGGGCCTTGGTGCCCACCCCGTCGGTGGAGGAGACCAGGACCGGGTGCCGGTAGCGGTGGCCGGCGAAGGAGAACAGCCCGCCGAAGCCACCGATGTCGCCGATGACCTCGGGCCGGAAGGTGGAGCGCACCTTGGCCTTGATGCGCTCGACGGCTTCCTCGCCGGCGGCGATGTCGACGCCGGCGTCCTTGTAGGTCTCTCCGCTCATGTCCGGTGGGCTCCGTGGGTCAGCTGGGGCGGCGGGCGTCGTCGGCGGGCAGGAGCGACGGCTGGTCGAGCACGGCGGCGGCGGCCAACGTGGTGGGCCGCTCGACGCGGGTGGCGTCGCCGCCCTCCAGCACGCCCTTGGTCAGCTCGACCGGCACCTCGATCGGGTACGTGCCGGTGAAGCAGGCGGCGCAGAAGCCGGCGGGGGCGGCCCCGGTGGAGGCCAGCAGCCGGTCGATGTCGATGTAGGCCAGGCTGTCGACGCCCAGGAACTCGCGGATGCCCTCGACGCTCAGCTTGGCCGCCAGCAGCTCCTTGGTGTCGCCGAAGTCCATGCCGTAGAAGCAGGGCCAGCGCACCGGGGGGGAGGTGAGCCGCAGGTGGACCTCGCGGGCCCCGGCCTCCCGCAGCATGCCGACCAGCTGGTGCTGGGTGGTGCCCCGGACGATGGAGTCGTCGACCACCACGATGCGGCGACCCTCGATGTTCTCCCGCAGCGGGTTGAACTTCATGCGCACCGCCAGGGCCCGCATCTCCTGGGTGGGGGCGATGAACGTGCGCCCGATGTAGCGGTTCTTGACCAGGCCCTGGCCGAAGGGGATGCCGCTGCGGCGGGCGTAGCCCTCGGCCGCCGGCACCCCGCTCTCGGGCACCCCCATGACCATGTCGGCCTCGACCGGGGCCTGCTCGGCCAGGGCCTCCCCCTGGCGGACGCGGGCGTGGTGGACGCTCTGGCCGTAGAGCCGGGCGTCGGGCCGGGCGAAGTACACGAACTCGAACAGGCACAGGCGGGGGTCGATGCGCTCGGGGGGGAAGGGCGACAGCGACCGGGGCGCCTGGCCCGACTCCAGCACCACCACCTCTCCGGCCTCGACCTCGCGCACCATGGTGGCGCCCACGATGTCGAGGGCCGGGCTCTCCGAGGCCACCACCCAGCCCTGGTCGCCCCGGCGACCCAGGCACAGGGGGCGCAGGCCGTTGGGGTCGCGCACGGCGTAGACCCGGTGGGTGTCCATGATGACGAACGAGAAGGCCCCCTCCAGGCGGGGCAGGACGGCCACGATGGCCCGCTCCAGGGCCTCGGGCGAGTCCGGCTGGCCCGAGGTGGCCAGCTCGTGGGCGATGAGCTCGGCCACCAGGTCGCTGTCGCTGCTCACGACGCCGGGGAGCATGCCGTGCTCCTCGGCCAGGCGGGCGGTGTTGGTCAGGTTGCCGTTGTGGCCCAGGGCAAGCTGGTGCTCGCCCACGTTGCGGTACACCGGCTGGGCGTTGCCCCAGGTGCTCGACCCGGTGGTCGAGTAGCGGGTGTGGCCGATGGCCAGGTGGCCGGTGAGGGGGGCCAGGGTGCGGTCGTCGAACACGTTGGACACCAGGCCCATGTCGCGCACGACGGTGACGTGCTCGCCGTCGCTGACGGCCATGCCGGCCGACTCCTGGCCCCGATGCTGGAGGGCGTAGAGCCCCAGGTAGGTCAGGTGGGCGACGGGGTCGTCGGTGCTGATCACACCGAAGACGCCGCACGCCTCCTTCGGCGAGTCGTCGAAGGGGTCGCGCACGGGTCCCATCATCGCACCCGGGGGGCCCGGTCCCTCACTTGCGGTCAGGCCGACGCCGCGGGGGCGTCGAGGGCGTCGGGCAGGCGGTCGCGCCAGGCGGCCGTGGCCTCGGCCAGGTCCAGGTCGACGAGGCCGTCGACCACGATGCGATCTCCCCCGGCCCGGCCCAGCTCGGCCAGCGGCACCCCGGCCTCGGCCGCCGCCGCCCGCACCGCGCCCAGGCGGTCGGGGGCCACGCCCAGCACCACCCGGCCCGGCGCCTCGGCCAGGAGGGCGGCGGGGCCGTCGACCCCGGAGCACCGGGCACCCACGCCGGAGCGGACCGCCATCTCGGCCAGGGCCGCACCCAGCCCGCCGGCGGCCACGTCGTGGACGCCGGAGACGGCACCGTCACCGACCAGGGACCGCACCAGGGCGGCCAGTCGGGTGACGGCCCCCAGGTCGAGGGGATCGAGGGTCCCGCCCCGGAGGCCCCGGGCCGCGGCCCAGGCCGAGCCGGCCAGCGACCGGGCGGCGGGCTCCCCGGCCACGACCACGTGGTGGCCCTCGACCAGGCCCACCCCGGGGGGCCGGCGGTCGAGCCGGTCGACCACGCCGAGGAGGCCGATCACCGGCGTGGGGTCGATGTCGACCCCGGCGGTCTCGTTGTAGAGGCTGACGTTGCCGCCGACCACGGGCAGGCCCAGGGCCCGGCAGGCCTCGGCCATGCCGTCGACGGCCTCGGAGAGCTGCCACATGACCTCGGGGTGCTCCGGGTTGCCGAAGTTGAGGCAGTTGACCACGGCCACCGGCCGGGCCCCGACGCAGGCCAGGTTGACCACCGACTCGGCCACCGTGGCCGCCGTGCCCAGGCGGGGGTCCACCGCGCACCACAGGTGGTTGCCGTCGGTGGTGAGGGCGAGGCCCCGACCGGTGTCGACCCCGGTGGTGGGGTGCTTGAGGCGCAGGACGGCGGCGTCGCCCCCCGGGGCCTCGACGGTGTTGAGGAAGAGCTGGTGGTCGTACTGGCGGTAGACCCAGCTGGTGTCGCACAGGCCGTCGCGGACGACGGCCGTGCACTCGGCCGGGTCGGGGGCACCGGGGTCGTCGGCCGCTCGGGCGGCCTGGTCGGCCGGTGCGGCCCGGGGCCGGTCGTAGAGGGGGGCGGCGTCGTGGAGGCTGGAGGCCGGCACGTCGGCCAGCACCTCGCCGTCGGGGCCGTCGAGGATGCGGAGCCGGCCGCCGGAGGTGACCCGGCCGATGACGGTGGCCTGCACCTCCCACCGGCCGCACAGGCGCAGGACCTCGTCGAGGCCGTCGGGGGTGACGATGGCCAGCATCCGCTCCTGGCTCTCGCTGGTCAGCACCTCGAAGGGCTCCATGCCCTCCTCGCGCCGGGGCACGGCGGCGACGTCGACGTCCATGCCCACGCCGCCGCGGGAGGCGGTCTCGCTGGTGGCGCAGGTGAGGCCGGCGCCGCCCAGGTCCTGGATGCCGACCACCAGGCCGGCGTCCAGCAGGGTCAGGCACGCCTCGATGAGCCGCTTCTCCTCGAAGGGGTCGCCGACCTGCACCGAGGGCCGCTTGTCCTCGCTGCCCTCGTCGAAGCCGGCCGAGGCCAGCACGCTCACCCCGCCGATGCCGTCGCGGCCGGTGGACGAGCCCAGCAGGACGGCCAGGTTGCCCTCGCCGGTGGCCGCCCCCAGGACCAGCCGCTCGGTGGGCAGGATGCCCAGGCACAGCACGTTGACCAGCGGGTTTCCCTGGTAGCAGGGGTCGAAGACCACCTCGCCGCCCACGTTGGGCACGCCGACGGAGTTGCCGTAGGACGAGATGCCCGACACCACGCCCTCGGCCACCCACCGGCTGCGGGCGTCGTCGAGGGGGCCGAAGCGGAGGGGGTCCATGATGGCGATGGGGCGGGCCCCCATGGTGAAGATGTCCCGGAGGATGCCGCCCACGCCGGTGGCCGCCCCCTGGGCCGGCTCGATGAACGACGGGTGGTTGTGGCTCTCGATGCGGATGGCGGCGGCGATCCCGTCGCCCACGTCGACCACGCCGGCGTTCTCGCCCGGCCCCACCAGCACGTCCTCGCCCTCGGTGGGGAGGCGCTTGAGGTGCAGGCGCGACGACTTGTAGGAGCAGTGCTCGGACCACATCACCGCGTACATGGCCAGCTCGAGGTGGTTGGGCGCCCGGCCGAGGATGTCGGCGATGTCCGCCGCCTCGGCGTCGGTGAGCCCGAGGGCCCGGTGGATCGGCGGATCCTCGCTCGCGGTCACGTGGCAGGACCCTACCGCCGGCGTGGGCCGGCATCGTCACCCGGGCGCCGCCTTCGCCGCAGCCCGGGCCCCGGGGCGCCCGGACTCACGGCCACGACGCCACCCCACTCAGCTCTCACTGGCCGACTTGTGGGGCGTGACAGTGACGATACGAGACATGGTCGGCTGCGGGGAGTAGTCTCAAATGCAGGGATTAGAGGGGTGGAAGTCCACAGTTCCCGAACGAGGTGAACGGTTTACATGCCACCGAAGAAGTCAGCACGCAAGGCGGCGACCAAGCGGACGATGTCCGACAGCCACAAAGAGGCGATCAAGGAAGGTCGGGTGCAGGCCAAGGCGGTGGCCGACTACCTCGAAGCGCTCACCGCCAACAAGCCGAAGCGGGGCCGTCAACGCACCCCTGATTCCATCAAGGCCCGCATCGAGGCCATCGACGCCACCGTCGAGGACACCGATCCCCTCACGCAGTTGAACCTGCGCCAGGAGCGCGAGGACCTCCAGGCCGAGCTGGCCAGCAAGCAGGCCAGCAACGACATCAGCGCCCTGGAAGAGGCGTTCATCACCCATGCCGGCGCCTACACCGCCCGCAAGGGCATCAGCTACGGCGTCTGGCGGACGTCAGGGGTTCCGGCTGCCGTCCTGAAGAAGGCCGGCATCAGCCGCAGCGCCTGATCACCTCGTCACCCGGGGGCGGGTCGGTCGGACCGGCCCGCCTCCGGCGCGCCTAGGCGGCGCTGCGGGCCTGGGCCCGGGCGAGGAGCGACCGCAGCAGCGGGAGCCCGTCGGTGGAGCCCAGCAGCTCGTCGGAGGCCCGCTCCGGGTGGGGCATCAGGCCCACCACGTTGCCGGCCTCGTCGCTGACCCCGGCGATGTCACCCATGGACCCGTTGGGGTTGTTGACGTAACGGAGCACGATCTGATCGTTGTCACGCAGCCGCTCGAAGGTCGACCCATCACACGTGTAGGCGCCCTCGAAGTGGTTGATCGGCACCCGGAGGATCGCCCCGGCATCGACTGACGCGGTGAGGGCCGAGCGGGTGGACACCACCTCCAGCTCGACGGTGGTGCACAGGAAGCGGAGGCCCTCGTTCTTGCGAAGGGCACCGGGCAGCAGGCCGGCTTCGGTGAGCACCTGGAAGCCGTTGCAGATGCCGACCACCGGGCCCCCGTCCCGGGCGAAGTCGGCCACGGCCGAGATCACCGGCGAGAAGCGGGCGATGGCCCCCGGTCGCAGGTAGTCGCCGTGGGCGAAGCCGCCGGGGACGACGACGGCGTCGACGTCGCCCAGGCTGCGGTCGCCGTGCCACACCAGCCGGCCCTGGGCACCGAGGCGCTCGACCGCCTCGATCACGTCGGCTTCGCAGTTGGACCCCGGGAACTGGACGACCCCGACGACGGTCATGCCGGGGCGCCCACGCTGATCGTCACCGTGCTGTCCTCGATCACCGGGTTGGTGAGGAAGCGGGCGCACATGTCGTCGACCTCGGTCCGGGCGTCGGCCTCGGACGGGGCCTCGAGCTGGAACCGGATGGCCTTGCCGACCCGGACGCCGGAGACCCCGGCGAAGCCGAGCGCCGGCAGCGACCGCTCGATGGTCTGGCCCTGCGGGTCGGCCACGCCCGAGCGGGGGCTGACCTCCACGAGCACGTCGAAGCGCATGCCGGCCATCGTGGCACACCCATGAGCCGGCGCAGGACTCCCGGGCCCACCCCTCCCGGGGAGCCGGGTGGGCTTCCCACCGCTACCGTTGGCCGATGGCGCGGCGCGGCATCGAGCTCCGTCACCTGTGGGGCTGCCACCCGCTGTGGGACGTGGGCCGGGAGCGCGACGTGGACCCCGCCGCCCTCGGCCTGCCCCGCTCCGTGGTCGACCGCCTCGGCGCCTGGGCCGCCCGCTGGGACTCCACCTTCGGCATGGACCAGCCCGACAAGCGCAAGGTGGAGCAGTTCGTGATCGACGAGCTGGGCCGGGACGGGGCCCGCCTGTGGCGGGCCCTGCTCGGCCTCCTCGACCCCCAGGACCACGAGGTGACCTACCTCCACGAGGGCGTCACCTACCGCCGGGTCGAGGACCTCCCCCCGGAGTGGCGCTTCGGCTGACCGGCCGGTGGGTGCGCCGACGCCGGGGCTCAGCGCCCGCCCGGCCAGTCGGCCAGGGCCAGGCCGGTGATGCGCTCGTAGGCCTCCCGGTAGCGGGCCGCGGTGGCCTCCACCACCTCGGGCGGCAGGGCCGGTGGGGGCGGGGCCTTGTCCCAGCCCTGGACCTCGAGGTGGTCGCGCAAGGGCTGCTTGTCGAACGAGGGCGGGGTGGTGCCCGGCACCCAGGCATCCGCCGGCCAGAAGCGGGACGAGTCCGGGGTGAGCACCTCGTCGGCGAGCACCAGGTCCCCGTCGACCAGGCCCAGCTCGAACTTGGTGTCGGCGATGATGATGCCCCGCTCGGCGGCCCACGCCGCCCCCCGCCGGTACAGCTCCAGGGAGGCCTCCCGGGCCCGCTCGGCCAGGTCGCGGCCCACCATGTCCACCGCCCGGTCGAACGACACGTTCTCGTCGTGGTCGCCGACCTCGGCCTTGGTGGAGGGGGTGAACACCGGCTCGGGCAGGCGGTCGGACTCCTGCAGCCCCTCGGGCAGCGGGGTGCCGTGCATGGTCCCCGAGGCCTTGTACTCCTTCCACGCCGAGCCGGTCAGGTAGCCCCGGACGATGCACTCGATGGGCAGCATCTCGGCCCGCCGGCACAGCATCACCCGCCCGGCCAGGGCCGGGTCCCGGGCCTCCTCCGGCAGGTCGTCCAGCTCGGTGCTCAGGAGGTGGCCGGGCACCACGTCGGCCAGGTGGTCGAACCAGAAGGCCGACATGGCGGTGAGCACCCGGCCCTTGTCGGGGATGGGCTCGGCCATGACCACGTCGAAGGCCGACATGCGGTCCGAGGTGACCATGAGCAGACGGTCGTCGCCGGCGTCGTAGATGTCGCGGACCTTGCCGGTCGCCAGGTGGGGCAGGGAGATCGCCATGGGCCGGAAGCTACCGGCTCGGCGCCCGGCGTCCAGCCCTCGTTTCGGAGCCCGTCAGAGGATGGCGGCGGGGACGTAGCCGGCGGCGGCGGGGTCGGTGGCCACCACGGCCTCGACCTCGGCCGCGAACGCCGCCACCTGGGACCGGGCCCGGCCCACGAAGGCCAACGGCTCCCCCACCACCGCGGCCACCGCGGCGGGGTCGAGGCCCAGGCGCTCGTCGGCGGCCAGGCGGTCGAGCAGGTCGTTGGTCTCGGCCCCCTTCTCCCGCATCTCCAGGGCCACGGCCACGGCGTGGTCCTTGATGGCCTCGTGGGCCACCTCCCGCCCCACCCCGGCCCGGACCGCGGCCATGAGCACCTTGGTGGTGGCCAGGAAGGGTAGGTAGCGCCGCAGCTCGCGCTCGACCACGGCGGGGAAGGCCCCGAACTCGTCCAGCACGGTCAGGGTCGTCTCGCTCAGGCCGTCGAGGGCCAGGAAGGCGTCGGGCAGGGCCACCCGCCGCACCACCGAGCAGCTCACGTCGCCCTCGTTCCACTGGTCGCCGGCCAGGGCGGTGACCATGACCAGGTGGCCGCCCAGGATGACCGACAGGCCGCAGATCCGCTCGGTGGAGCGGGTGTTCATCTTGTGGGGCATGGCCGACGAGCCGACCTGGCCCGGCTTGAACCCCTCGGTCACCAGCTCCTGGCTGGCCATGAGGCGGATGGTGGTGGCCAGGCTGGTGGGGCCGGAGGCGACCTGGACGAGCGCCGAGACCACGTCGAGGTCGAGCGACCGGGGGTAGACCTGGCCCACGTTGTCCAGGAGCCGCTCGAAGCCCAGGTCCTTGGCCACCTCGGCCTCGAGCACGTCGACGGCGACGTCGGAGCCGAGGAGGTCGAGCATGTCCTGCTGGGTGCCGACCGGGCCCTTGATGCCCCGCAGCGGGTAGCGGACGAGCAGGTCGTCGAGCCGGGCCAGGGCGACGAGGAGCTCCTGCCCGCTGTTGGCGAAGCGCTTGCCCAGCGTCGTGGCCTGGGCCGGGACGTTGTGCGAGCGCCCGGCCATGACCAGGGTCTCGTGCTCGGCGGCCCGCCGGGCCAGCCGGGCGAGAACGGCCACGGCCCGCCGCCGGACCAGCCGCAGGCCGTCGCGGACCTGCATCTGCTCGACGTTCTCGGTGAGGTCGCGGCTGGTCATGCCGGCGTGGACCAGCTCGTGGCCGGCGAGGGCGTTGAACTCCTCGATGCGCGCCTTGACGTCGTGCCGGGTGACCCGCTCGCGGGCGGCGATCGAGTCGAGGTCGACCTGGTCGACGACGGCCTCGTAGTCGGCCACGACGCCCTCGGGCACGGTGACGCCCAGGCGGGCCTGGGCCCGGAGGACCGACAGCCACAGCTGCCGCTCCAGGACGACCTTGGCCTCGGCCGACCAGATGGCGACCATCTCCGGGCTGGCGTAGCGCTGGGCCAGGACGTTCGCCGGGGTGCTGGTCACCCACCGAGGATACGTCCGGGGCCGGTCAGCCTCTCAAGGCTCGGGGCCAGCGGCCGATCACCACAGGGTGAGCGTCCCCACGTTCGGCCCCTCCACCACGGAGCCCACCAACTGCATCCTCCACCCCTTCGAGGCGGCCGATCGGCTCTGCGGCTCCTGCGGGGGCTGGCACTGCGACGGCTGCCTGGTCACCCCGTGGGGGCCGCGCAAGGGCGCCCTGTGCGTGTCGTGCGCCATCGAGAAGGGCGGGGTCCGCAAGAGCTCCGGCCAGGCCCCCATGCGCAGCGCCAATGAGATCCGCAAGCTCGAGCGCCAGCGGCGCAAGGAGCAGCGCGACGAGGACCGGCGCCCGCTCGTGGTCAGCCCCGTCGGGTTCCAGAAGCTGGAGATCCCCGAGGAGAAGCCGGCCCGCAAGGGCCTCTTCCGCCGCAAGTAGCGGCGGCCGTCAGACCTTCGGGGGGACGGCGTTCTTGGCCGCCCGCTCGGCCCGGTGCTCGACCAGCCGATCGGCCAGCTCGTCGTCGGTGACGGCCAGGATCTGGGCTGCCAGCAGGGCGGCGTTGACGGCCCCGTCGATGGCGACGGTGGCCACCGGCATGCCCGGGGGCATCTGCACCGTGCTGTAGAGGGCGTCGACCCCGTTGAGGGCGCCGCCGGAGATGGGCAGGCCGATCACCGGCAGCAGGGTCTGGGCCGCGACCGCGCCGGCCAGGTGGGCGGCCAGGCCGGCGGCGCAGATGAAGACGCCGTAGCCGTTGTCCCGGGCCGACGAGGCCAGCGCCGCCACCTCGGCCGGGTTGCGGTGGGCCGAGAGGACCCGGACGTCGGCCTCGATGCCGAGCGCCTCGAGCGTCTCCCAGGCGGGCTGGACCTTCTTCCCGTCGTTCGGCGATCCCATCAAGACGGCGACCTTGTACGTGCTCATGGTCGGAAGGTAGCCCGGAAGGTCTCGGCCGACGACGTGGTTGGACCGCGACGTGGCCTCCCCCCAGCTCTCCGTGCTCGACCTGTCGATCGTCGGCCGGGGGTCGACGCCCGCTCTCGCCCTCGACCAGAGCCGTCGCCTGGCCCAGGAGGTCGAGAGCCTCGGCTACCACCGCTACTGGGTCGCCGAGCACCACAACATGCCCGGCATCGCCAGCTCGTCGCCGCCGGTGCTGATCGCCCACCTGGCCGCCCACACCACCACGCTGCGGCTGGGCTCGGGCGGCGTCATGCTCCCGAACCACTCCCCCCTCGTGGTGGCCGAGCAGTTCGGCATGCTCGAGGCCCTGCACCCCGGCCGGATCGACCTGGGCCTGGGCCGGGCGCCGGGCACCGACGGGCTGACGGCCGCCGCCCTGCGCCGCACCAACCGCTACGACGCCGAGGAGGACTTCCCCCGCCAGCTGGGCGAGCTGCTCGCCTACTTCAACGACACGTTCCCCGACGACCACCCGTTCAAGGCCATCCACGCCACGCCGGGCCGGGGCTACCAGCCGGACGTGTGGCTGCTGGGGTCGAGCCTCTACAGCGCCCAGCTGGCCGGGCTCCTCGGCCTGCCGTTCTCCTTCGCCCACCACTTCTCGGGCGAGAACACCGAGGTGGCGGTCGAGGCCTACCGCCGGTCGTTCGACCCCTCCGGCGTCCTCGACGAGCCCTACGTGATGCTGGGCGTGAACGTGCTGGCGGCCCCGACGCTCGACGAGGCCCGCTACCTGGCCGGCCCCGGCAAGCTGGCCATGGCCCGCCTGCGCACCGGGAACCCGGACGTCTACCCGACGCCCGAGGAGGCCGCGACCCACGAGTACACCCCCCAGGAGGAGGCCGTCGGCCGCAGCTGGGGCCGCCACCACGTGATCGGGCCGCCCGAGGCCGTGCGATCCGGGCTGCTCGACCTGGTCGAGCGGACCGGCGCCGACGAGCTGATGGTCACGACGATGACCCACGGCTTCGACGAGCGGGTCCGGTCGTACCGGTTGGTCGCCGAGGCCATGGACCTGACCTCCGCACCCGTCTGACACCTGCACGCCCGCCCCGTCCGGGCTACCTTGACCGATCAGTCAAGTTCGCCCAGACCAGCAGGTGCCCCCATGGCCGATGCCCCCACCCTCGACGAGTTCGAGACCGAGGTCCGGACCTTCCTCGACGCCCACGCCCAGCCCCGGCCGCCCGCCCAGGAGTTCGTCTGGGGCAAGGGTGACGACGACGTGGCCATGTTCGAGGAGGTCGACGCGGACACCGAGGCCCGCCAGCTCAACGAGGCCAAGGGCTGGTTGAAGACCCGGGCGGAGGCGGACCTGCACTGGATCGCGGGGCCGACCGAGCTGGGCGGACGGGGCCTGAGCCGCGACCACGCCCTGCTCTACGGGCGGCTCGAGTCCGGCTACCAGACCCCCAAGCAGTCGTTCTTCGGCATCGGCTTCGGGATGGTGGCGCCGACGATCCAGGCCCACGGCACCGAGGCCACCACCGCCTACCTGAACCGCATGTACTCCGGCGACCTCGTCGGCTGCCAGCTCTTCAGCGAGCCCGCCGCCGGGTCCGACCTGGCCGGACTGCAGATGCGGGCCGACCGCGACGGCGACGAGTGGATCCTCAACGGCCAGAAGGTGTGGACCTCGGGCGCCCACTACTCCGACATCGGCGAGGTGATCTGCCGCACCGACGCCGACCTGCCCAAGCACAAGGGCCTCACCGGCTTCGTCGTCGACATGCACGCCCCCGGCGTCGAGGTCCGGCCCCTGCGCCAGATGACCGGCGGGTCCTCGTTCAACGAGGTCTTCTTCTCCGACGTCCGCGTCCCCGACGACCACCGTCTCGGCGACGTCAACATGGGCTGGACCGTGGCCCTCACCACGCTGATGAACGAGCGGGCGTCGATCGGCGGCGGCTCGGGCAGCGGTGGCACCGGCCTGGTGTCGATCGTGCGCCTGATCGAGATGGCCCGCGCCTTCGACCGCGCCGACGACCCCGTGGTCCGCGACGCCCTCATGCGGCTCTACACCGGCTACCAGGTGTCGCGGTACACGAACATGCGAGCGGCGGCGAACCTCAAGGCGGGCGGCCTGCCCGGCCCCGAGATGTCGATCGGCAAGCTGGCCCTGACGGCGAACCTCACGGCCACGACCGAGATCGTCAGCCTGATCCTCGGGCCCAGGCTGATCGCCGACACCGGCGAGTGGGGCACCTTCGCCTGGTCGACCTTCGCCACCGGCACCCCCGGCATGCGCATCGCCGGCGGCAGCGACGAGACCCTCCGCAACATCGTCAGCGAGCGGGTCCTCGGCCTGCCCAAGGAACCCGGCATCGACTCCAAGTCCCCCTTCAAGGACCTCCTCAAGGCCTGACCCCCGCAACCTTGAGCACTTCCTGCTGCTCAGCAGCAGGAAGTGCTCAAAGTTCGAGGGTGCGGTCGGCGAGGGCGGCGATCTCGGGTTCGCGGGTGGCGACGACGACGGCGGCGCCGGCGTCGGCTCGCTCCCGCAGGAGGGCCAGCACGACCTCGGCCCGGAGGGCGTCCTGGTGGGCCACGGGCTCGTCGGCCAGGAGGATGGCGGGCTCGCCCACCAGCGCCCGGGCCACCATCGTGCGCTGGCGCTCGCCCACGGAGATCTCGTAGCCGCCCCGG
>DASQKY010000002.1 GCA_035630295.1 Acidimicrobiales bacterium
CTGGCCAACTACCTGGTGCCCCTGCACATCGGGGCCAAGGAGATGGCCTTCCCCCGGTTGAACGCCCTGGGCTACTGGCTGTTCCTGTTCGGGGGCCTCACCATGGTGTCGGGCTTCCTCACCGCCGACGGCCCGGCCGCCTTCGGGTGGACGGCCTACGCCCCGCTGTCGGAGGCCATCCGCAGCCCGGCCATCGGCCACGACCTGTGGCTGCTGGCCATCGTCCTCACCGGCACCGGGACCATCACCGCGGCGGTGAACGTGATCGCCACCGTGCTGGCCATGCGGGCCCCGGGCATGTCCATGTTCCGCATGCCCATCTTCACCTGGAACATGCTCGTCACCAGCGTGCTGGTCCTGATCGCCTTCCCGGTGCTGACCTCGGCGGCGGTGATGATGCTGGCCGACCGCCAGCTCGACGCCCAGATCTTCAACGCCGAGGGCGGGGGCCAGCCCATCCTGTGGCAGCACCTGTTCTGGTTCTTCGGCCACCCCGAGGTGTACATCGTGGCCCTGCCGTTCTTCGGCATCGTCACCGAGGTGCTGGCCGTCTTCTCGTCCCGCCCGGTCTTCGGCTACCGGGGCCTGGTGCTGGCCACCTTCGCCATCGCCTCCCTGTCGGTGGGGGTGTGGGGCCACCACATGTTCACCACCGGCGCCGCCGCCACCGGCTACTTCTCCGGCCTGTCGCTGCTGATCGCCGTGCCCACGGGGGTGAAGTTCTTCAACTGGATCGGCACCATGTGGGGCGGTCGCCTGCGGTTCCCCACGCCCATGCTGTTCGCCATCGGCTTCCTGCTGCTGTTCGTGATCGGCGGGGTCACCGGGGTGATGCTGGCCCTGCCGGCCCTGGACTTCCAGCTCCACGACTCGTACTTCGTGGTGGCCCACATGCACTACGTGATGTTCGGGGGGTCGGCCTTCGGCCTCTTCGCCGGCCTCTACCACTGGTTCCCGAAGGCCACGGGCCGGCTCCTGCACGAGGGCTGGGGCCGGCTCCACTTCGCCATGACCTTCGTCGGCTTCAACGTCACCTTCCTGGTCCAGCACGTGCTGGGGGCCGAGGGCATGCCCCGGCGGGTGGCCGACTACCTGCCCGAGGACGGCTTCACCACCCTCAACCGGATCTCCACGGTGGGAGCCCTGATCATGGCCGCCTCGGTGCTGCCCCTCGGGTGGAACGTGTGGCGCAGCCTGCGCCGGGGCGAGCTGGCCGGCGACGACCCGTGGGAGGGCCAGACCCTGGAGTGGGCCACCACCTCCCCGCCCCCGCCCCACAACTTCGACACCCTGCCCCCCATCCGCTCCAACCGGCCGGTGTGGGACCTGCGCCACCCGCCCGAGGACGGCGAGGGGGGCCGATGAGCGACGACGAGGCCGTCACCGCCCCCAACGTGGCCGAGGAGGAGGGCCAGCGCGACGACGCCGGGCGCTCGGAGGGGGCGGCCCACGCCGGGTGGGCCACCCAGGCCCGCCTGTTCGGCACGGTCGGCGCCTTCATCGTGGCCATCGCCGTCCTCTACTGGTTCGTGTCCTACGAGCACGCCGGCGCCACGCTGCTGGCCCTGGCCGCGGTGGTGGCCCTCATGACCGCGGCCTACGTGGCCTGGCCCCGGGGCGGGCATGCGGCGGAGGGCGGGGGCGAGGACGGCGGCCGGCGCGACGCCCACCAGCCGGGCCACGACCCCCACGACGGGGTGTGGTTCCCCGAGGCCAGCATCTGGCCCTTCGCCGTCGGGGCGGCCATGGCCCTGGTGGTCAACGGCCTGCTCCTGGGCCGCTGGCTGGTGATCCCGGCGGGGGTCTTCCTGGCCTGGGCCGTCGCCGGCCTGATCCGCCAGGGCCGCCACCGGATCTGAGACCGGCCCGGGCCCGGGGCCGGCCGTCGCGAGGTCCGGCCCGGCCCCGTAGCCTGGGCGCCATGTCCGACACCGGCGACAACGGCACCGAGTCCACCGACGAGATCATCGAGGGCACCCGCGAGGCGAGGCAGGCGGCCGAGGAGGCCCTCCAGGAGGCCCACGGCGACGCCGAGGAGCTGGAGGAGCGCCTGGAGTCCGAGGGCCTGGTCCCCGACGACGAGGGCTGACCGACCCCCGCCCTGTCTCGCCGAGCACGCCGACACCCCCGACCGGCCCGTGGATCACCACGGACCGGGCACGGACGTGCCGGGATGTCGGGCGCTTTCGTGCTCGGTCGGGGAGGGAGGGAAGGTCAGGGGTCGGTGGGGGCGGCTCGGGCGCGGCGGCGGGCGTGCCACTCCCACACCCGCAGCAGCTCCCACCGGATGCGGGGCCGCTCGGGCGGGGCCATGCCGGCCGCCTCGTCCCGGAGCTGGAGCTCGCGGCACAGCCGGTAGGTGGTCAACCCGACCACGGGCGGCACCACCAGGCAGGCCACCCGGAAGGCCACCAGCACCCCGTTCACCGAGGTGCCGAAGGTGACGGCCACGACGTCGGTGGAGGCCGAGAGGCTGAGCACGGTGTAGAAGGCCACGGTGGCGGCGCCCAGCGAGGTCCGCACCGGCCGGTTGCGGGGGCGGTCGAGCAGGTGGTGCTCGAGGGTGTCGGAGGTGAAGCGGGCCTCCAGGAAGGGCCACAGGTAGAGCAGGGCGAACGTCCCCCCGGCCAGCAGCACGGCCGGGAAGAAGGGGTTGGGCACGGTGTAGCCGAAGGCCCGGGCCTCCCACGGGGGGAAGACCCGCAGGGCCCCGTCCAGCCAGGCCATGTACCAGTCGGGTTGGGAGGCGGCCGACACGTTGGCCGGCTCGAAGGGCCCGTAGAGCCACACCGGGTTGATCTGGGCCAGGCCCCCCAGGGCGGCCAGCACGGCCGCGGTCAGCAGCATGAGCCCGATCGACTTGAAGGCGAACCGGGGCCAGACCGGCTCGCCCACCACGTTGCGCTCGGTGCGTCCCCGGCCCCCGAACTGGGTGTGCTTGTGGCGCACCACCAGGCCCAGGTGGGCGGTCAGCAGCACGATGATCAGGGCCGGCAGCAGCAGGATGTGGATGACGTAGAGCCGGTTGATGATGTCGGGCCCGGGGAACTCGCCGCCGAAGAGGAACGAGGCCAGCCACGTGCCCACCAGGGGGATGGACAGGGTGATCGAGTAGGCGATGCGGAGCCCCGTGCCCGAGAGCTGGTCGTCCAGCAGTGAGTAGCCGGCGAAGCCGTTGAAGATGGACAGGATCAGCAGGGTGATGCCGATGATCCAGTTGAGCTCGCGGGGGCGCCGGAAGGCGCCGGTGAAGAACACCCGCATGAGGTGGACGACCATGGCGGCCAGGAACAGCAGGGCGGCCCAGTGGTGGATCTGGCGCATGACCAGCCCGGCCCGCACGTCGAAGCTGATGTCCAGGGCCGAGGCGTAGGCCTGGCTCATCTCCACGCCCCGCAGCGGCTCGTAGCTGCCCCGGTACACGACCTCCTCGATGCTGGGATCGAAGAAGAACGTGAGGTACACGCCGGTGACCAGGAGGACCACGAAGGCGTAGAGGGCGATCTCGCCGATCAGGAACGACCAGTGGTCCGGGAAGACCTTGCCCAGGGCGGTGCGGGCCAGCTTGGCCGAGCCCAGCCGCTGGTCGAGCCAGCGGGCGACCCGGCGGGTGACGAGGTGGTCGCGGGCCATCAGCGGTCGCGGTCCCAGAACCCGGGCCCGGGCGGGGCGGCGAAGTCCCCCTCGGCCACCACGTAGCCCTCGGCGTCGAGGCCGATGGGCAGCTGGGGGAGGGGCCGGGTGGCGGGGCCGAAGACGGGGCGGGCCCCGTCGAGCACGTCGAAGGTCGACTGGTGGCACGGGCACAGCAGCAGGTGGGTGTCGGCCTGGTAGAGGCCGACCGGGCAGCCCACGTGGGTGCACAGCTTGGAGTAGGCCACCAGGCCGTCGACCGTCCAGCCGTCCCGGCCCCGCTGGGGGCGGGGCGTCCCGCTGGGCCGGATCAGGAGGGTGGAGCTGTCGGCCTGGTGCTCGGGCCGGGGCGGCTCCTCCGCCTCCTCGGGGTCGGCCGCCACCTCGGGGAACACGGTGAGCACCCCGTCCCGGTTCACGTCCTCGGCCCGCACCCTCTGGTTGTCCGCCGTCACCAGGTAGACGCCGCGGCCGTAGGGCGTCTCCTTGAGGCCCTTCCCGGGCCTCGGCCCCAGGGAGCGGAGGGGGAACAGCAACGCCGCGCCCAGGGCGCCGACGGCCAGGCCGGCGGTGCGCACCAGCAGCTTCCGGCGGGTGAGGATGACCTCGCCCTGCTCGAACTCGTCGCGGAAGCGGTCGATCTCCTCCTCGGTGGAGGCGATGGGGTGGCGGGCCTCGACCACCGGCTGGTGGGGCATGAACCGGCGGGACCAGAGGACGAAGCCCAGCCCCAGGCCGCCCAGGGCCAGGGCCAGGAAGAGCCCCTCGAGCTGGGGCTGGCCACCGCGCCAGTAGACGACGGCCAGGCCGATGGCCCCCGCCGTGCTGGCCAGGAAGCCGGTGGCCACGGCCACCTCGGCCCGGCGGGCGGCGTGGGGGTCGGCCCCGGGCCCGTCCGCGGGACCGGTGGCGGGCGGGGGCGGCCCGTCGCCCGAGCAACCCAGGCAACCCCGCGGCGCCTCCGGGTCGTCGGCGTCGGAGCCGGTCACGGCCCGTCCCGTTCACCGTCGGCGGCCCGGGCCAGGGGGGCGTTGCCTCCGGCGTCGACGCCGGCGGTGCCGGGGTCGGCCTCGTCGCCGGGGGGCTCGGGATCGACCCGGGGCGCGTCGCGGCGCCGCGTCCCCATCCAGAAGGCGGCGACCAGCAGGAGGCCGAGGCCTCCCACCCAGATCAGGAAGCCCTCGGGGATGGGCCCCAGGCGCCCGAGGGCCAGGCCGCCCCGGTCGTCGGGGTCGTCCAGGTACTCGACGTAGGCGATGAGGTCGTCGAGCTGCTGGTCGGTGAGGAGGTCGGGGCCGAACCGGGGCATCGGGTCGGGCCCGGCCCGGACGGCGGCGCCGATCTGGCGGGCGTCGGGCGGCCCGAGGGGCGGCGCGGCGTTGCCGTAGCTGAGGGCCCCGCCAGCCCCGGTGGCCGAGTGGCACGACTGGCAGTTCTCCCGGTAGAGGGTGCCCCCGGCGGCCACGTCGCCGGACTCGGGGTCGACCTCGGGGACCGGTGGGCCCTCGGTGATGGTGTCGATGTAGGCCAGGAGGGCCTCGATCTCCTCCGGCGAGTAGGCGGGTTCCTTGCGCTGCGGCAGGTCGTCGGGGTTGCCGATGGGCATGCGGCCGCTGGTGAGCTGGTAGTAGGCCCCGGCCGGGCCCACGTCCTCCAGCGACGGGCCGCGGAGGGCGCCGTCGGGAGCCCGCTGCCCGGCGCCCTCGACGCCGTGGCAGCTCACGCAGCTGGTGCGGTACAGGGCCCGGCCCTCGGCCACCAGGTCGGGCTCCGGCCCCTGCCGGGCCGGCCCCGCCGTCGGGGCCGCGGCCGAGGTGCCGGCCAGGGCCAGGCCGGTGGCCACCGCGGCCAGCCCCACCACGACCGGCAGGCGCCACGGGCCGGGGGCACGGCGCAGGCGGCGGGCCCGGGCCACGGTCAGCGGACCAGGTACAGGGTGGCGAACATGGCGATCCACACCGCGTCGACGAAGTGCCAGTAGTAGCCGCACACCGCCACCGGCGGCCCCGGCGGCGCCTGGGTGCGCCCGGTGACGAGCCCCAGCGCCCCGACCATGAAGGCGATGCCGCCCAGCACGTGCAGGCCGTGGAAGCCGGTCATCAGGTAGAAGATCGACCCGTAGGCGTGGTCGGAGATGGTGAACTCCAGCTCGCGGTACTCGAGGACCAGGTTGGCCAGGAAGAGCCCACCCAGGGCGGCGGTGGCCACCAGGCCCCGGGCCAGGCCCCGGCGGTCGCCCCGCTCGGCGGCCAGCACCGCCAGGTGCATGGTGGCGCTGGAGGCGACGAGCACGGCGGTGGCCGCCGCCGTGCGGGGGACGTCGAGGTGGACCTCGGGCGGGGGCCACGTCGCGGTGCCGGCCCGCAGGGTGAAGTAGGTGCCGAACAGGCCGGCGAAGAACATCAGCTCCGAGGAGAGCCACACCACCACCCCGACGCCGAGGATGGAGGGCCGCCGGCCCGGCCCGTCGCCCGGCTGGCGGCTCGGCAGAGGGGTCGGCTCCCCGGCCGGTGCCGGATCGGCCGCGGTGTCGACGCCGACCACGTGCCCTTCCTATCGCGTCCTCCGACCCGGGGTCGGGCCGGACGAGGCGGTCACCTCGCCCGCTCCGTCTCCCACCCCGGGAGGAGGCCCAAACCGGCGGTACGGTCGAGCCCGTGGTGGCCGCCCTCCCCGCCCCCTCGGCGGGCACCCTGCTGGACCCGGCGCCCGACCCCGCCTTCCTGGTCCTGGCCCTGCTGCTGGCCGGGGGCTACGCCGGCCTGGCCCGGGCCCGGGCCCGGCGCCACCCCGAGCGGCCCGGCGCCCCGGGCCGTTCCTGGGCCTTCGGGGCCGGCGTGGCCGTGTTGGTGGTGGCCACCCAGTCGGGCCTGGGCCGCTACGACACGGCCCTGTTCAGCCTGCACATGGTGCAGCACCTCCTGCTGGGCATGGTCGCCCCCCTGCTGCTGGCCCTCGGCGCGCCGGTGACGGTGGCCCTCCAGGGGGCGCCCCGGGGGGGCCAGGTCGCCCTCCTGCGCGTGCTCCGCCACCCGGTGGCCCGGCTCCTCACCCACCCCCTGGTGGCCTGGTCGGTGTTCAGCTTCAGCCTCTTCGCCCTCTACTTCACGCCGCTGCTCGACCTGTCGCTGCGCCACGACCTGGTCCACACCGCCGTGCACCTCCACTTCGTGGCGTCCGGCTTCCTGTTCTGCTGGTCGGTGCTGGGGGTCGACGCCGACCGGCGGCGCACGCCCCACGCCGTCCGCCTCCTGGCCGTCGCCCTCACGATCCCCCTCCACGCCCTGCTGGGCCTGGCCCTCCAGGCCGGGGCCGACCGGCCCCTGGCGCCCGAGGTCTACCGGGCGGCCGGACGGGCCTGGGGCGGCTCGGCGGCCGCCGACCAGCGCACCGGGGCCGCCGTCCTGTGGGGGCTGGGCGAGCTGTGGGGTGTGACCCTGGTGCTGCTGGTGGTGGGGGCGTGGATGGGCGCCGACACGAGGCGCCAGGCCCGCGAGGATCAGACCCGGGCGTCGTAGGCGGGCAGGGCCAGGATGGCCTCGACCAGCGCGGCCCGGGGGGTGCCGCTCCGCAGCGCCGGCTCCCAGGCACCGATCTCCCCGTACGCCGGCGCCCGGCGCAGGAGGGCCTGGTAGGTGGCCACGACCTCGGTGGTGGCCCGGGTGTCGCCCCGGTACTCGGCCGACTCCGAGAAGCCGACCATGGTGCTGCCCCGGCTGGCCCCCCGGTCGAGCTGGCGGGTCCAGTAGGCCAGGCCGGAGGCGTCGGGGGCCCGGTCGAGCACGTTGCGGTAGACGAGCTGGACGAAGTCCCGGTTGCTCAGCCGCCCGTACCGGTGGCTGAACTCCGGCGCCGAGGCGAAGAACTGGGAGATGCTGCGCAGCGACGTGCCGGCCCGGGCCCGCCCGAGCCAGTAGTTCAGGCCGGAGGTGTCGGGCAGTCGCAGGTAGTAGGCGGAGTAGAGGCGGGTGATGGCCGGGATCGTGTCGGTGCCGTCGAGGAGCGCGTCGACCAGCTCCCCCGGGGTGGCGGTGCCGCCGGCCAGGGCCTCCTCCCAGGAGGCCCGCTCGCCGGCGTTGGCGGGCCGGCCCAGGACGTCGCGGACCTGGCGGTCGGTGAAGGCGTCGAGGGTGGCGAACGGGGTGAGGGCCGCGCCCGACAGGCTCGACTCGGGGCCGTAGCCGGAGGCGTTGCGGGCCGCCACCGAGAAGCGGTAGAGGCGGCCGGGGGTCATCCCCGTGAGGGTCGTCGCCCCGGCGGTGCCCTTCTCCAGCACGGCCGCCACGGTCTCGCCCGAGCCGACCCGGACGGTGACCCGGTAGCCGGCCAGGGCCGACGTGCCGGCGGCGGCCGGCGCGGCCCACGACAGCCTGGCGGTGGTGGCGGTGGCCTGGGTCACCACCGGCGTGCCCGGGGCCGACGGGGTCACGGTGGGCTCGGCCGGGGGTGGGGGCGGGGCGGTGCCGGGCAGCGGCAGGTAGGTGAGGCGGGGGTGCCACTCGCCCCCGAACTGCGACGAGTCGCTCAGGACGTAGAGGCCCTGGGCGGTGGGCACCAGGCGGGGGGCCACGAGGCCCCGCTCCCGTCCCGGGTTCCACGAGAGGGTCCGGCCGGTGGCCGGGTCGAGGGCGCCGATGCCCTGGCGGTCGGTGGCGCCCGGGCCCTTGCTGTCGACCCCTCGGGGGTTGTCGAGCCAGCGCTGGTGGCCGGCCACGTACACCGCCGCGCCGGTGACGGCCACGGAGGTCAGGCTGTCGCCCCCGGTGTAGTTGCGCCAGGTGGGCTGGGCCGTGCCGGTGGCGCCGATCTCCCAGCGGGTGGCGCTGTCGCACAGCCGTGAGGTGCCGCCGGGGCCGCCGGTGGTGACGATCACGAAGTAGCGCCCGTCGGGCGAGATGTCGACGTCGTAGGTGATGGTGTCCCAGAACGAGCCGCACACGCCGTCGCGGAACTGGGTGGTGCTCCAGTTGCGCACCGTGGCCCCGCCGCCGACGGCCAGGTCCAGCATGGCCACGTTGGGCCGGGCCTGCCCGCCCACCCGGGCGAAGCTGCCGATGGCCACCAGCCGCCGCCCGTCGGGGGTGACGTCGAAGCGGGTGACGCGGGTGGAGCCCCGGGGGGCGGCGGCGAAGGCCACGTCGGCCCCGCCCCGGACGGCGCCGGAGGCCGGGTCGACCACCGCGAAGTTGGTGCGGGTCGCCCCCCCGACCCGGGAGAACGTGCCTCCCAGGTACAGGTGCCCGTTGGCCAGGTGCATGTCGTAGACCATGCCGTCGGGCGTAGGGGCGAAGCCGGCGGCCGCGGCCCCGGTGACGGGGTCGAGCTTGGCCACGTAGGGCACGGCCCGGCCCCCGATGGCGGTGAACTGGCCCGAGACCAGCACCCCGCCGTCGGGGGCGAGGAGCAGGGCGCTGACCCGGCCGTTGGGCTGGGGGACGAAGGCGGTGTCGACGGCGCCGGTGGCCTTGTCGTAGGCGAAGAGGTACGAGCGGCCCAGGGTGGCCGGCTGGTTGTACCGCTTCACCTGGGTGAAGGTGCCGCCCACGATGACCCGGGGGCCGAGGTCGAGGACGGCCTCGGTGCGGCCGTCGAGGACGTGGGGCGTGGTGTCGACCGGGTCGGTGGCGACCAGGCCGGCGTGGGTGGCGGCCGGAGGGGCGGCCCCGGCCGGGGCCCCGGGCAGCAGGGGGGCGGCGACGGCCATCGCCAGGGCGATGGTCAGGGTGGCGATGAGGTGCTTGGTGGTGCGCATGGAGGTCCGTGGTCCTGTCGTGCCCGAGTCGATGACTACTTTGAGTGACGACACTCTGTCATCTATCACTCTGTGTGGTCAAGGGTGGGCGTCCCGGTCCGTGGCGCTGCCACCTCAGCTGGTGGTCACCGTGCCGCATCACCACGCCAGCGGCCGGCCTCATGGGCCGGGCCTCCCGGCCCAGGGCCCGGGCCGGGCCGTGCCTCGACGGGCGGGGGGTCAGCCCCAGGTGCCGTAGTTGGGGGCGTTGGCAGTGATCTGCACGTCGTGGGGGTGGCTCTCGCGCAGGCCGGCGCCGCTGATGCGCACGAACCGGGCCCGCTCCTTCAGCTCCGGCACGGTGGCGGTGCCGCAGTAGCCCATGGCGGCCCGCAGGCCGCCGACCAGCTGGTACACCACGTTGGCCACCGGGCCCTTGTAGGCCACCCGGCCCTCGATGCCCTCGGGCACCAGCTTCTCGGCCTCGGTGACGTCGCCCTGGAAGTAGCGGTCCTTGGAGTACGAGCGGGCCTTCATGGCCCCGATGGAGCCCATGCCCCGGTACTCCTTGTAGCGCTGGCCCTGGTCGAAGACGACCTCGCCCGGCGACTCGTCGACCCCGGCCAGGAGGCTGCCCAGCATCACCACATCGGCTCCGGCGGCGATGGCCTTGGCCACGTCGCCCGAGGACTGGAGCCCCCCGTCGGCGATCACCGTCGCCCCCCGGCGGGCGGCGGCCACCGCGCAGTCGTAGATGGCCGTCACCTGGGGCACGCCCACCCCCGCCACCACCCGGGTGGTGCAGATCGACCCGGGGCCGATGCCGGTCTTCACCGCGTCGGCGCCGGCGTCGAGGAGGGCCTCGGTGGCCTCCCCGGTGGCCACGTTGCCGGCGATGACGTCGACCTGGGCGCCGTGGCGGTCCTTGATGACCTTCACGGCGTCGACCACGCCCTGGGAGTGGCCGTGGGCGGTGTCCACCACCAGCACGTCGACCCCGGCGTCGACCAGGGCCGCGGCCCGCTCGAGGGAGTCACCGCCCACGCCGAGGGCGGCCCCGCAGCGCAGCCGCCCCTTCTCGTCGTGGGTGGAGTCCGGGTACTGGGTGCGCTTCTTGATGTCCTTGACGGTGATGAGGCCCCGCAGCACCCCCTCGTCGTCGACCACCGGCAGCTTCTCCACCCGGTGCTGCCACAGCAGGGCCTTGGCCTGCTCCAGCGTCGTGCCCGGGGGAGCGGTGTAGAGCGGCTCGGTCCGCATCACCTCGGCGATGGGGCGGTCCACGTTCTGGTCCACGTCCTCCACGAAGCGCAGGTCCCGGTTGGTGAGCAGGCCGACCAGGCGCCCGGCGGCATCGGTGATGGGCACCCCCGAGATGCGGTAGTGGGCCATCAGCTCCAGGGCCCGGGACACCGGGGCGTCGGGCGGGAGGGTGACGGGGTCGACGATCATCCCCGACTGCGAGCGCTTGACCTTGTCGACCTCGGCCACCTGGCCCTCGATGGAGAGGTTGCGGTGGATGATCCCCAGGCCGCCCAGGCGGGCCATGGTGATGGCCAGCCGGCCCTCGGTGACGGTGTCCATGGCCGCCGAGACGATGGGCACGGCCAGCTCGACGCGGGGGGTGAGGCGGGTGCGGGTCGAGACCTCGGTCGGGACCACCGACGACGCCGCCGGCACCAGCAGCACGTCGTCGAAGGTGAGGCCCTCCTTGGCGAACTTGGGGGGCTGGCCCGACGCCGCCTCGGGCACGTCGGGGAAGCGGCCGGGACGGCCGGCGAGCGGCCCTCCCTGGTCGCGGGCGGGGCGCTCGGTCTCTCCCATCGCCCGAGCCTACTGACCGGCGCCACCCCGCCGCGAGCCCGAGGGCGGCGACGGATCAGCCGGTGCGGAGGTCCTCGGGGAGGTTGGCGAACCAGGCGGCGGGGGCGGGCTGGCGGCGCAGCACCCGTTCCCACAGGGTGCCCGGGTCACGGGTGAGGACGTCGCCGGGCTCGGCGTCGACCACCCACCACGCCCGCTCGGCCACCTCGTCCTCCAGCTGCCCGGTCCCCCAGCCGGCCTGGCCCGCGAACAGGCGGACCTCCGGAGCGGGCCCGGCCCGGTCGTCGGGCGCGGCCTGCAGGTCCACCGCCCCCCGGTCCCCCAGGCCCACCACCGTGTCGGTGTCGACCGGGCCGCCGACGAAGACCACGCCGGGGGCCGCGGCCCGCTCGGCCCAGTCCCCGGGCACCTCCGCCACCGGCGTGTCACTGGGCCGGTTCAGCACCACCCCCAGGGCCCCCTCGTCGCCGTGGGCCAGGACCAGGACCACGGTGCGCCGGAAGGTGTCGTCACCGATGAGCGGGGTGGCCACCAGCAGGCGGCCGGTGAGGGGCGACGTCGACACCTCCCCAGGATGCCGCCCGCCCGCCCTCCTCGACACCGCAGGCGCCGTGGCCCGGGCCCGGGGGCCCGGCCCACGGCGCCCAGCACTACCCTCTGGGCATGGCGACCCTGTCGTTCGAGGGCGAGACCCACGGTGAGCTGGTGGTGAAGGTCCGGCGGTGGCTGGCCTCGCTCGAGGGCGACAGCACCGGGCACATCGGCGCCGCCGACGCCGTGGAGCAGGGCGCCGAGCTCACCAAGGAGGCCCTGCGCATCATCGCCGCGGCCGCCCCCGAGCCCATCGCCCAGCACGACGTGGTCAAGGCCCTCACCGGCATGGGCTACAAGGCCACCGACGCCACCCGCGACGCCCTGATCGACAGCCTCGACTCGGTCGAGGACGTCACCGGCGGCAGCGTCGTGAAGCGGGTGCGCGACGCCGCGGAGACGGCCGTCTACGAGATGAACGCCCAAGTGGCGCGCCAGATCCTGAAGTCCCTGCGCCCTCGCTGACACCGCCCGCCCCGGCACCGCCCGACCGACCGCCGCCGCTGCCCGCCGGGCGCGGCCCCCGAGGAGAGACATGCCCGAGACCGACATCGGACTGGGGAAGGTCGCCCGCCGGGCCTACGGGCTCGACGAGGTGGCCATCGTCCCCAGCCGCCGCACCCGCGACCTCGACGACGTCGACACCAGCTGGGAGATCGACGCCTTCCGCTTCGACGTGCCCATCATGGCCTCGGGCATGGACAGCGTGGTCAGCCCGGCCACCGCCGTCGCCCTCGGCGAGCTGGGCAGCGTGGGGGCCCTCAACCTCGAGGGCCTGTGGACCCGTCACGACGATCCCGACGCGCTGCTGGCCGACGTGGCCCGGCTTCCCGACGACGAGGCCGGGGCCCGCCTGCGCGAGGCCTACACCGCCCCCATCCGGCCCGAGCTGATCCGGGACCGGGTCAAGGAGATCAGGGCCGCCGGCGTGGTCTCCTGCGGCACCGTCACCCCGCACCGGGTCGAGGCCCTGGCCGACGCCCTGGTGGCCGCCGAGCTGGACCTGCTCGTCATCCAGGGCACGGTGGTCTCCGCCGAGCACGTCACCAAGGGCAACCCCGAGCCCCTGAACCTGAAGACCTTCGTCCGGCGCCTCGACCTCCCCGTCATCGTCGGCGGCTGCTGCAGCTACCAGGCCGCCCTCCACCTCATGCGCACCGGGGCGGCCGGCATCCTGGTCGGCGTGGGGGCCGGGTCGTCCTCGTCGAGCCTGCGCATCCTGGGCATGGGCGTCCCCCAGGCCACCGCCCTGGCCGACGCCCGGGCCGCCCGCATGCGCCACCTGGACGAGACCGGCGTGTACGTCCACCTCATCTCCGACGGGGGCATCGCCACCGGGGGCGACATCGCCAAGGCCGTGGCCTGCGGGGCCGACGCGGTGATGATCGGCGCCCCCCTGGCCGCAGCCCGGGAGGCGCCGGGCCGGGGCTGGCACTGGGGCCTGGCCGCGGTGCACGCCGACCTGCCCCGGGGCTCCCGGGCCCGCCGCCCCACGGTGGGCTCCCTGCGCGACATCCTGCACGGGCCGGCCCGTGACGACAACGGCGGCGCCAACCTGGTCGGGGCCCTGCGCCGCACCATGGCGCTCACCGGCTACGCCACCGTCAAGGAGCTCCAGAAGGCCGAGCTGGTCGTCACCCCCCGGCCCTGAGGCCCCCATCGCCGGCCGGAGGGCGGGGCGGGGGCGAGTACGGTTCCGTCGTGGCCCCACCGGACGCTCCCACCACCGCTTCCGCGCCCTCGACCGCCCCCGAGGACCGCCCCGTCCTGGTGGTCGACTTCGGGGCCCAGTACGCCCAGCTCATCGCCCGGCGGGTGCGCGAGGCCCACGTCTACAGCGAGATCGTCCCGTCGTCGATCACCGCCGAGGCGCTGGCGGCCCGCAACCCGGCCGGGGTCATCTTCAGCGGCGGCCCGGCCTCGGTCCACGTCGAGGGCGCCCCCACCATCGACCCCGGGGTCTACGACCTGGGCGTGCCGGTCCTGGGCATCTGCTACGGCGCCCAGCTCGTGGCCCTCCAGCTGGGGGGCACGGTGGCCGCCACCGGCCGGGGCGAGTACGGCCGCACCCCCCTGGACGTCACCCACCCCGACGCCGTGGTCTTCGGAGGTGGCCAGCCCGGCCACCAGCAGGTGTGGATGAGCCACCGCGACTCCATCACCGTGCCCCCCGAGGGCTTCACCGTCACCGCCACCAGCCCCGACGCCCCGGTGGCGGCCATGGAGCACGTCGAGCGACGCCTCCACGCCGTGCAGTTCCACCCCGAGGTGGTCCACACCCCGCACGGCCAGCAGGTCCTGGAGCGGTTCCTCTACGAGGTGTGCGGCTGCCCCCCCGACTGGACCATGACCTCGGTCATCGAGAGCGGGGTGGAGGCGGTGCGGGCCCAGGTGGGCGGGGCCCGGGTGATCTGCGCCCTGT
This sequence comes from Acidimicrobiales bacterium, assembly GCA_035630295.1. Taxonomy (NCBI): domain Bacteria; kingdom Bacillati; phylum Actinomycetota; class Acidimicrobiia; order Acidimicrobiales; species Acidimicrobiales bacterium. The sequence goes on from DASQKY010000002.1 coordinate 14,202, forward strand.
CCGGAGGGGTGGACTCGGCGGTGGCCGCGGCCCTGGTGCACAAGGCCATCGGTCCCCAGCTCACCTGCGTGTTCGTCGACCACGGGCTCATGCGGGAGGGCGAGGGCGAGCAGGTGGTGGAGACCTTCCGGCGCCACCAGGGCATCGAGCTGATCCACGTCCAGGCCCAGGAGCGGTTCTTCGCCAAGCTGGAGGGGGTCACCGACCCCGAGGAGAAGCGCAAGGCCATCGGGGAGGAGTTCATCCGGGTCTTCGAGGAGACCTCGGGCGGCATCGAGGACGCCGGGTTCCTGGTCCAGGGCACGCTCTACCCCGACGTGATCGAGTCGGGCGGGGGCGACGGGGCCTCCACCATCAAGAGCCACCACAACGTGGGCGGCCTGCCCGAGGACATGCAGTTCGAGTTGGTCGAGCCGCTCCGCAGCCTGTTCAAGGACGAGGTCCGCACGCTGGGCACGGAGCTGGGCCTGCCCGACGAGATCGTGTGGCGCCAGCCCTTCCCGGGCCCCGGCCTGGGGGTGCGCATCATCGGCGAGGTCACGCCCGAGCGGGTGGCCCTGCTCCAGCGGGCCGACACCATCGTCCGGGAGGAGATCCGGGCCGCCGGCCTGGAGCGGGAGATCTGGCAGGCCTTCGCCGTCCTGCCCGACATCCGCAGCGTGGGCGTCCAGGGCGACGAGCGCACCTACGGCCACCCCATCATCATCCGGGCCGTCACCAGCGAGGACGCCATGACCGCGGACTGGGCCCGCCTGCCCTACGAGCTGCTGGAGCGCATGTCGAGCCGCATCATCAACGAGGTGGCCGGGGTGAACCGGGTGGCCTACGACGTGACCTCCAAGCCCCCCGGCACCATCGAGTGGGAGTGACCGGCTGAGGGCTCCCCGCCCCGGACGACCGACACGCGATTGTCACAATCGTCTTGGTTCGGTAGCATCGCCGCTCGTGCCGGGCCCGAACGCTGTCTCCTCCCGCCTTCGACGCGGCCTGTCCCGGCGGCGGGTGGGCGCGGCCCTGGTGGCGTTGGGGCTCGGGCTGGGAGTGATCGCCGGGCCGATCTCGGCCGACGAGATCACCGACACCCGGTCCGAGGCGGCCCGCATCGCCGATCGCATCGAGGAGCTCCGGCACGAGGCCGAGGTGCTCACCGAGCAGTACCTCGACGCCCAGCTGGCCCGCCGCCAGCTCGACGAGCGCATCACCGCCGCCCGCCGCCGGGCCCAGGAGTCCGAGACCGATCGGGACGCCCTCGGCTCCGACCTGCGCCAGTTCGCGGTCGAGAGCTACATGGACGGCGGTGGCCTCGACTCCGGCGCCGCCGCCGTGCTGGGCGCCGGTGACGCCAACGACATCGGCCGGCGCCGGGGCTACGCCCGAGCCGTGAGCAGCGACGGGGCCGACCTGTCGGACCGCTACCGGGGTGCCGCCGACTCCGCCGCCGAGGACGCCGCCACCCTGCAGGCCCTGCTGGACCGGGCCGAGCAGGCCGAGGCCGACATCGCCGAGCGACGAAACGGCACCGAGGAGCGCATCGCCGAGCTCCAGGAGCTGGAGGACGAGATCTCCGGCCGCCTCCGCCAGCTGGTCCAGGCCGAGCAGGAGCGCCGGGAGGCCGAGCGTCGCCGGGCCGCCGAGGAGGCCGCCCGCCGGGCCCCGCCGCCCCCACCCGCCCCCCCGGCACCCGCCCCCGACACCGACGACCGGGCCGCCGACCCCGACGCCCCCGTCGGCGACGCCCCGGACGAGCCCGACCCCGAACCCCCGGCCCCGACCGGACCGACCCCCCCGGCCCCGGACCCCGAGCCGCCGGCTCCGGCCGGCCCGACGTCGGGCGCGGCGGCGGCCGTGGCCGCGGCCCACACCGTGCTGGGCACCCCCTACCGCTGGGCCGGGGCGTCGCCCTCGGGCGGGTTCGACTGCTCGGGCCTGATCCTGTGGGCCTGGGCCCACGGCGGGAAGTCGCTGCCCCACTCGTCGCGGGCCCTCTACGCCATGAGCCGGAAGATCCCCGTCGAACAGCTCCAGCCCGGCGACCTCGTCTTCTACAACAGCCCCATCTCGCACGTCGGGCTCTACATCGGCGGGGGCCAGATGATCCACGCCCCCCACACCGGCGACGTGGTCAAGATCTCCAGCATCCACTACTGGTCGGCCCTCGTCGGCGGTGGCCGGATCTGAGCGACCGGGCTGCCAGCCCTTCTTCTGAGGCGCCTCGGCACGTGCTCGTGCCCCCTGGCGCCTCAGGACGGGTGGCGGCCCGCCGCCCTCGCCCCAGGTGGTGACCGGATCGGGGCCTCGCCGGGGCCGAGGGTACGGTGCCCTCGTGGCAGGCGCGGAGCCCGACCGATCGCCGTCGGAGGCGGTGGCCCCACCCCGATGGGCCGCCCTGGTGGCGGTGGTGGTGCTGGGAGCCATGGCCGTGGCCCTGGTGGCACCGGTGCGCTTCGCGCTGTGGCCCATCACCAGCTGGGAGCTGTTCAGCCGGCCCCGGGTGGCCGAGCAGGCCACCTACCGGGTCGACCTGGTGGCCCCCGACGGGGCCGTCGGCCCCCTCCCGTTCTCCCGCCTGGGTGCCGGCCACCGCCGATGGCTGACCATCGCCCGCACCTTTCCGGCTGTCACCCCCGAGGAGCGGGCCCGGGTGTGCCGGGCGTGGGCCGACGCGGCGGTGGCCGCCCTGGGCGCCGGACAGGTGGGCGAGGTGCGGGTCCGGCGGGTGGTGAACCGGGCCGCTCCCCGGGCCGCCGACCCTCCCCGCCCCGTGAGCGAGCGCCTGGTCGTGCGGTGCACCCCGTCGTGACCGCCCGCCGATCCTTCCGCCCGGGGCACGAGCGCCCGGTCCTGCACCGGAGCCCCTCGTGACCGCGCTGAGCACCCCGCCCCCGGCCGCCCCCGGGCCGGCCCCCGCAGCCTCGGCCGGGGGTCGGCTTCGGGTCGCCGGTCGGTGGGCCCGGGACCGCCTGGTGGCCGACGCCCCTGACGGGCGCTACCGGGTCGTCCGGCGGGGCCTGGCCGTGGTGATCGGGCTGCGCCTGGCCACCGGGTCCTACGCCTCGCTGGCCGGCCAGCCCGACGCCCAGTTCCGGCCCCCCGGCGTGCTGGCCTGGATGGGCGGCGTGCCCTCGACGGGCGTGCTGGTGGCGGTCCAGGTCCTGGGCCTGGCCGCCGCGGTGACGGCCACCGCGGGCTGGGGGGTGCGGACCGGGGGCGGACGGTGGGCCGCGGGCGGGCTGGGCCGGTGGGTGGCGGGCGCCGCGCTGCCGCTGGCGTGGGCCGCGCTGCTGTTCCTCACCGCCGTGCGCACCAGCGGCGGCAAGGTGCAGCACAACGAGGTGCTGCTGCTGCTGGCCGCCATCCCCATCCTGTGCGTGCCCGAGAACCGGGTCGGCCCGGACGGGGCCCCGGCCGGCCGGCGCCACAACGTGGGCTGGCCCATCGAGCTGGCCGTGGTCGTGATCGCCGTCTCCTACTGCGCCGCCGGCCTGGCCAAGCTGGTCCACACCGGACCGTCGTGGGTGTTCTCGGACAACATGCGCTACGTCATGTACTGGGCGGCCCAGACGCCCCAGCCCGGCGTCGACGCCCTCACCGCCACCATCGCCGACCACGGCTGGCTGGCCCGCCTGGTGGCGGCGTCCATCCTCGGCCTGGAGCTGGTGGCCCCGGTGATCGTCGTCTGGGCCCGGGCCCGGCCCCCGTTCGTGGCCGCTGCGGTGGCGCTCCACCTGGGCACGTGGGCCACGCTGGGCATCGACTACTGGGGGTGGGCCCTCGCCGTGGTGGTCGTGCTGCTGGACTGGGGCGGCGGCCGACGCTCGGCCCGGCGGGCGGTCGAGGACGGCGAGCGGCGCGGCCTCCTGGTGCACGACGGCGACTGCGCCTTCTGCACCCGCTCCGCCCTGTGGGTGGCCCGCCGGGCGGGCCGGCGGGTCGAGGCGGCCGCCGGGAGCACGCTCGACCTGGGGGCCCTGGGCCTCACCGCCGAGCAGGTGGCTACCGAGGTGTGGTGGGTGCCGGGTCACGGGCGGCCCGAGGGCGGGCACCGGGCCGTGGGCCGGGCCCTGCTGGCCGTGGGCGGCCCGTGGGTGGTGGCGGGGCGCGCCCTGCTCCTGCCGGTGGTGGCCCCGGTGGCCCGGCCGGCCTACGCCTGGGTGGCCCGCAACCGCCACCGCCTGCCCGGCGCCACCCCGGCCTGCCGCATCGGCGCCGCCCCCCCGGCCCGCCCCGGCCGCTGACGTCGGTCCGTTCAGACCTCTTTGCCCCAACGCCTCCACCTGCTGACATGATCTGAACCTTGACAGGCACGAAGGCGGATCGTACCTTTGATCTGACAGCGTCTATCACTAATCAGTGACTGAAAGGGAGGGGACAGTATGAACATCACGCGACGGCTCCTTGCCGCGCTCTTCGTGACTCTGATCGCAGTGGCCATGTCTTCCACGGCAAGTAGTCCCGCAGGCGCGGACCCCAGTTACATCCAGCTACCAGTCGCTAGCCAGAGCCCGCAGTACCAAGTGAACGGGTGCCGGTACAAGATCGTGTACCTCAACTACGGCGCCGTCCCGATCGCCGCGCTCCGGACCTACTACTCCACGGCCGCGGCGTGTGTCGGGGCCAGCGTGGCCGTCCAGGGCCAATCCGGTGCCACCAAGTACTGGTACTGGCACGACACCGCCAACGGGTACAGCGAGGGCATCGACGGGTGTGGTGCCTACAGGAACATCCAAGCCATCGGTGTGGCCAATCGATATGCCGTCGGTGCCATCGCGGCGTTGCCCAGCGCTCCTGGGGGTGGGTGGTTCAACGGTTGGCGCTTCTACGGCAACGACGGAACTGCCAATCAGAACTCTGAGTTCGTTCAGGACTGTTCCGACTGAGCTCGCCGTCTTGGGCCTCTCCTTCACAGTGAACGAGCTGAGGTCCCAGCTCTTTCGTCGAAGGGGGTGCGTTCTTTGCTGGCTCATCAGTGAAGAACGCACCCCCTTTCTCTGCGAAGGGCTTGGTAGGGGAGGCTGCCCGTGCGCGAACCTCAGGCCCGGTCGGGGGAGGGCGCCTCGTCCACGTCCCAGACCCGCACGCCGGCGGCATCGACGGTGTCGCCGGTGAGGTCGCGGATGGGATGGCGGCTGCGCATCTTGCGGATGGAGCCGGGCCCGAGCCGGAGGCTGGCGTAGCCGATGGCGCCCAGCGGGATGGGCAGCCAGAACTGGGCCAGGCGGTAGGTCAGCACGGCGATGGTGGCGGTGCTGCGGTCCAGGCTGAAGCCGACCAGGAGCGTGGTCAGGGTCAGCTCGATCACGCCCAGGCCGCCCGGGGTGATGGGGATGACGGCCAGGATGTTGGCCACGCAGAAGGCGACGATGACATCCACCGGGTTCAGGGCGGGCCCGAAGGCGCGGATGAACACCCACAGGGCGGCGGCGTCGAGCAGCCAGTTGGCCGTGGCCCAGATGATGCCCCGGCGGATCAACGACGGGTTCTGGATCAGCTCCTGGAGCCGGTTGACCAGCACCCGCACGAACCGCTCGGCCGTGTCCGGCTTGACCAGGGGCAACTTGTCGGCGACGGACCGCACCACGCGCACGGCCGGCTCCCGCCCCCGCATGAGCAGGACCACCAGCCCGGCGAAGAGGGCCAGGAGCAACATGCCGACGATGGCGGCCGTGCCGTACACCGGGTTGAAGCCGTCGAGGGGGATGGAGATGAGCAGCGCCACCCACAGCAGCAGGTTCAGCACCACGGCCGAGCCCAGCCCCACCGTGGCCAGGCTGAACCCGGCCGCCGCCCCGTCCACGCCGGCCTGGGTGAGCAGGCGGTAGCCGAGGGTGCTGCCGGCGGCCGAGCCGCCGGGCACGAGGTGGGAGACGGCCTTGGTGGCGAGCTGGATGCGCAGCACCGCGCCCAGGGGGAGCCGGGGCTCGGCCGGCAGCGTCACCCGCATGAGCTGGGCGTAGGCCACCAGGGCGGCCAACTCCAGGCCCAGGGCCAGCAGCAGCAGGATCGGGTTGACGGCGCTGAGGCGCTCGATCGCCTCCCCGAACCCGTCGAGCTGGGGCAGGACCAGGTAGTTGAAGACCAGGAAGAAGACGATGATGAGCGGCGTGCGCTTGAGGGTCTTGGCCCCGGTGACCCGGAGCCGCTCGGCCGTCACCGACGTGCCCAGCAGGCCGTCGCGATCGGGGGGGGCAGGAGCATCCGAGGGGGCAGGGTCGACGCCGGGCCGGTCGGCGCCGGCGCCGGTGGGAGGGCGGCCCTCCGGGCCGTCGGTCCCGCCCCGCGCCGCGTCGGCCCCGTCGTCGGGGCGCGGGTGAGCGTCGTCGTCGGGGATGTCCGCGGCGGTGATGGGTCCATCCTCCCAGGAACGGGCCCGCAGTGGCGACCAGACGGCCCGCGAGGCCGCCACCGGGCGCCGTCGCGGGGCGTCGGTAGGGTGGCCGGGATGCCATCCGAGCCCTTCCCCGGCGACAGCCAGAGCGACCTGCTGGCCGGTCTGAACCCGGCCCAGGCCGACGCCGTCACCCACGTCGACGGGCCGCTCCTGGTGCTGGCCGGGGCCGGGTCGGGCAAGACCCGGGTGCTCACGCACCGCATCGCCCACCTGATCCGTGACCACGACGCCTCCCCCTTCTCGGTGCTGGCCATCACCTTCACCAACAAGGCGGCCGACGAGATGAAGCAGCGGGTCGGGGCCCTGGTGGGCCCGGTGGCGCAGCGCATGTGGGTCTCGACCTTCCACTCGGCCTGCGTGCGCATCCTGCGCCGGGAGGCGCCCCGCCTGGGCTACCCGTCGTCGTTCACCATCTACGACCAGGCCGACGCCGTGCGCCTCACCGGTTACGTGCTGCGCGACCTCGACATCGACACCAAGCGGTTCCCGGCCCGCATGGTCCACTCGGCCATCAGCTCGGCCAAGAACCGGGGCCTCGACGTCGACCGCTACGAGGCCGAGGCGTCGGTGATCTTCGAGCGTCGCATCGCCGAGGCCTACCGGGAGTACCAGGCCCGCCTGCGCAAGGCCGGGGCCATGGACTTCGACGACCTGCTCGGCGTCACCGTGGACGTGCTGCGCCAGTTCCCCGACGCCCTGGAGCACTACCAGCGCCGCTTCGGCCACATCCTGGTCGACGAGTACCAGGACACCAACCCGGTCCAGAACGACCTGGTCATGCTCCTGGGGGCCAACCACCGCAACGTGTGTGTGGTCGGCGACCAAGACCAGTGCCTGGTGCCCGGCACCCTGGTCTCCACCCCGTCGGGTCCCCGGCCCATCGAGGACCTGCGGGTCGGCGACGAGGTGTGGGGCACCGGGGGCGACGGGGCCCGGCACCGTTCGACGGTCACGGAGGCCCGCCAGGGGCGCTGGAAGGGACGCACCTACGCCATCCGGGTCGGCGACCGGGCGGTGCGGGGCACGCCCCACCACATGGTCCTGGCCCGCCCGACCCTGAGCGAGGAGCAGTGGGTCGTCTACCTGATGGAGCGGGCCGACCGGGGCTTCCGGTTGGGCCTGACCCGGGCCGTGCGGTCCGACAGCCAGGGGAAGCGAGCCTTCGGCCTATCGGTGCGCACCAACCAGGAGCACGCCGATCGGGCCTGGGTCCTGAAGGTCTGCGACACCCGGGCCGAAGCCGGCTACTGGGAGGCCTTCTTCGCCGCCGAGTACGGCCTGCCCACGGCCTGCTTCCACGGCCTGGGCCGGCGGCTCACCCTGGACGACGAGTGGATCGAGCGCCTGTACCTGGGCCTCGACACGGCCAGCCGGGCCAAGGCGTTGATGGAGGATCTCGACCTGCACCCCGACTTCCCCCACCACCGGCCGGCCAACGGGGGCCGGCGCCAGACCTTGAACCTCACCATGTTCTCCGACCGCCGCAGCGGCCTTGGCTACCACCGGGTCCAGTGGTGCACCAACCGGCGGGACCTGGCCGACCGGGCCGAGGCCGCTGGCTTCTCCATCCGGGGTGAGAAGCAGTCGTCCCGCCGGATGGAGACGGCCCGCAAGAGCTGGCCCGAGGCGGTGGGCCTGGCCCGGGGCCTGGCCGCCGCCGTCGACCTCCAGATCCGCCGCCGGGCCAGCGTGGGGGGCGCCATCTACGACTTCACCCCGCTGTCCCACCTGTGGCCGGGGATGACGGTCCTGGTCGAGACCGACGACGGCTTCGTGCCCACCACGGTGGACGACGTGGAGATCGAGGACCACGACGGCCCGGTCTACGACCTGGAGGTCACCCCGGCTCACACCTACGGGGCCGGCGGCGTGCTGGTGCACAACAGCATCTATGCCTTTCGAGGCGCAGATGTGAGCAACATCGTGGACTTCGAGACGGCGTTCCCGGAGGTGGCGGTGGTGCTGCTGGAGCAGAACTACCGGTCGACCCAGACGGTGCTGGACGCGGCCAACGCGGTCATCGCCCACAACGCGTCGCGCAAGCCCAAGGAGCTGTGGACCGACGCCGGGGCCGGCGAACCCATCCTGCGCTTCCACGCCGACGACGAGGGCGACGAGGCCCAGTGGGTCACCGGCCGCATGTCCACCCTGCACGACCAGGGCCAGCGCTGGGGGGACATGGCCGTCTTCTACCGGACCAACGCCCAGAGCCGGGTGCTGGAGGAGGCCCTGGCCCGCAGCAGCATCCCCTACAAGGTCATCGGCGGCACCCGCTTCTACGACCGGCGGGAGATCAAGGACGCCGTCGCCTACCTGAAGGCGGTGGTCAACCCGGCCGACGAGGTGGCGGTCAAGCGGATCCTCAACGTGCCCAAGCGGGGCGTGGGCGACACCACGGTGGGCCGGCTCGACGCCTGGGCCGCCAGCCACGGCCTGACCTTCACCGAGACCCTCCGCCACGCGGCCGAGGCCGGGGTGGGGGGCCGGGCGGTCAAGGGCATCGAGGACTTCCTGGCCCTCCTGGCCGAAGCCGAGGCCGTCCGCGACGAGGGGCCGGCCCGCATCCTGGAGGTCCTCCTGGACCGCAGCGGCTACGTGGCCGAGCTGCGGGCCGAGCACTCCATCGAGGCCGAGGGGCGCCTGGAGAACCTGTCCGAGCTGGTGGGCGCGGCCCAACAGGTCGAGGACGCCGACGTGTTCCTGGAGCAGATCAGCCTGGTGGCCGACACCGACGAGCTCGACCCCGACGAGTCGCAGGTCGTGCTCATGACCCTCCACTCGGCCAAGGGGCTGGAGTTCCCGGTGGTGTTCGTGATCGGCATGGAGGACGGCGTCTTCCCCCACATCAGGGCCCTGACCGAACCGGCCGAGCTGGAGGAGGAACGGCGCCTGGCCTACGTGGGCATCACCCGGGCCCGCGAGGTCCTGCACCTCAGCCACGCCTGGGCCCGCACCATGTTCGGCGCCACCCAGTACAACCCGCCCAGCCGGTTCTTGGACGAGATCCCCTCGTCGCTGGTCACCGAGGTCCAGGGCCGGCGCCGGGCGTCGCGGGGCGGAGGCACGTGGGGCGCCGGGGCCCGGGAGGCCGGCTCCGGGAGCTGGGAGCGGCCCGACCGGGGCCAGATGAGCCCGGCCCGGGCCCGCCGGGAGGAGGCCCGCGAGCGCCGGGTCGACGCCGCCCTCCGGGCCGGGGCCGAGGCCGGCCCGTCCGGTGCCGTGCCCCTGGGCCTGCGGATCGGCGACGACGTGCGCCACCAGCGGTGGGGCGAGGGGGTCGTGCTCGACATCGAGGGCCAGGGCGACAAGACCGAGGTGCTGGTCCGCTTCCCCTCCGAGGGGGAGAAGCGCCTGCTCCTGGCGTGGGCCCCGCTGGAGAAGCTCTGACCCGGCCCCGGACCGGGCGGGCGGGACCCGGGGAGGGGACCGGGGGGAGGCCCCCCGCCCAGCGGTTGGAAACCGGGGGGCGCAAGTGGCAGCCTTTCACGATGCCCGCCCGGTCGTGGGCGTCCACCAGGGGTGACGCACCGGCGGAGCGCGTGCCCCCCCGCCGACCGAAGCGAGAGCCCGTGCCCCCTGAGAGTGGAGCCAGCCCCCGGAGCCGCGGGTGTTGAAGACGTTCCGCCCTCGACGGCCGGCCCCGCTGGTGGCGGTGGCGCGCGTCGACCGGCGGACCAAGGACCTGGCCAAGCGCATCCGGCCGGGCGAGGTGGCGGTGGTCGACCACAGCGACCTCGACCGGGTGGCGGCCGACAGCCTGGTGGCCGCGGGCATCGCCGGGATCGTCAACGCGGCCCAGTCGATCACCGGGCGCTACCCCAACACCGGTCCCCTGATGCTGTGCCAGGCCGGCATCCCCATCCTCGACGACGTGGGCTCCGAGGTCATGGCCGCCCTGGCCGACGGGCAGCTGGTGGAGATCGTCGGCGAGGCGCTGCTGGTCGACGGCCGGGAGGTGGCCCGAGGGTCGGTCCTGACCGAGGAGATCATCCTCGAGCGCCTCGACGCGGCCAAGGCCTCGATGGGGGCCGAGCTGGAGCGCTTCGCGGCCAACACCCTGAAGTACATCCAGTCCGAGGGCCACCTCCTCATCGACGACCCCACCATCCCCGACGTGCCCGTCGACTTCCGGGACCGGCACGTCCTCATCGTGGTCCGGGGCATCGACTACAAGGACGACCTGGAGCTGCTGCGCCGCACCGGCTACCTGGCCGAGATGAAGCCGCTGCTGGTCGGGGTGGACGGCGGGGCCGACGCCCTGCTCGACATGGGCCACGTCCCGGACGTGATCATCGGGGACTTCGACTCGGTCAGCGAACGGGCCCTGGGCTGCGGGGCGGTGCTGGTGGTCCACGGCTACCGCGACGGGCGGGCCCCGGGGGCCGAGCGCCTGGTCGAGCAGGGCCGGGACCACGTGGTGTTCGCCTCGGAGGGCACCAGCGAGGACATCGCCATGCTGCTCGCCTTCGAGCGGGGGGCCGAGCTCATCGTGGCCGTGGGCACCCACAACTCGATGGCCGAGTTCCTCGACAAGGGCCGCGGCGGCATGGCCTCGACCTTCCTGGTCCGCATGAAGGTGGGCCCCGTGCTGGTCGACGCCAAGGGTGTGAGCCGGCTGTACCAGCACCGGGTCCGCAAGCGCGACCTCGTCCTCCTGGTGGCCTCGGCGCTGGTCACGCTGGTGCTCATCGCCTGGGTCAGCGAGCCCATCAAGGTCCTGACCCGCGGCTTCCTCCTCCCCTTCGACTAGGCCCCCCCATGATCAACCTGCGCTACCACATCGTCAGCATCACCGCGGTCTTCCTGGCCCTGGGGATCGGCATCGCCATGGGGTCGAGCTTCCTGAGCGACGCCGCCGTCGAGCAGGTCGACCGCAACATCGAGTCGACCCGCAACGAGGCGCGCTCCGCCCGGGCCGAGGCCGGCCGCCTCCGCGACGAGGTGGAGCGGCGCACGGAGCGCGACGAGGAGCTGCGGGACCAGGCCGCGGCCCGCCTGTTCCGGGCCGACCTGGCGGGCGTGCCGGTGGTGGTCCTGACCGTGGGCGGGGTGGACGAGGACAGCCTCGACCGCCTGCGCACCGCCCTGACCAGCTCACAGGCCGACTTCGCGGGCACGCTCACCATCACCGACGGCGTGGCGGCCACCGGCGACGACGCCAACACCGTGGCCCGGCTGCTCGACCGGGAGGACGCCTCGGAGGCGGCCCTGCGCTCCGGCCTGGCCGTCGGGGTGGCCCGGGAGCTGCTGGCCGCGGCCGGGGCGGCCGAGGACCAGGAGGACGAGGGGGGGAGCACCACCACCGGGCCCGGGACGACCACGACCGACGTCCCGGGGTCCACCGTCCCCGGCACCGAGCCCGACCCGACGACCACCACCACCCCACCCGACGAGGCCCCGACCCCCGAGCTCATCCGGGCCCTGGTCGACGAGGGCATCCTGGACTACGAGCCCGCCCCCGGGGGCGAGCCCATCGAGACGGCCCTGGAGGCGCCCGGCCACCGCTACGTGATCGTGAGTGGAGCCGACGCCGACGTGGCCGACGGGCTGTTCTTCCGCCCCCTGCTGCGGGCCATGACCGACGACCAGCCCGCCCCGGTGGTGGTGGCCTCCGCCGCGGTGGGCGACGAGGCCGAGGTCGACCGGACCGTGGCCATCGCCCCGCTCCTGGTCGACGAGGTGGTGGCGGCCCGCATCACCACCGTCGACGACCTGGAGTCCCTCGGCGGCCTGGCCGCCGTGGTGCTGGGCCTCGACGACCTGGGCCGCGACCGGCGGGGGCACTACGGCATCGGCCCGGGCGCCGAGTCCCAGCTCCCGCAGCCATGAGCGCCCTCCCCCCCGCCCCGCTGGTCGTCGCCCTGGTCCCGGCCAAGGACCGGGCCGACCGGGTGGCCGCCACCGTCACCGCCCTCTGGGGGCTGCCCCGGGTCGACCGGGTCCTGGTGGTCGACGACGGGTCCCGCGACGACACGGCCCGGGTGGCCCGCGACGCCGGGGCCGAGGTGCTGCGCCTGCCGTCCAACCGGGGCAAGGGGGGCGCGGTGCTGGCCGGGGTGGCGGCCACCCCCGAGGCCGACGTCTACCTGCTCATCGACGCCGACCTGGCCACCACGGCGGGGGCCGCCGACACGCTCCTCGACCCGGTGCTGGCCGACCGGGCCGACCTGGTGATCGGCGTCCTGCCCCCGGCCGCCGGCCGGGGCGGGTCCGGGCGGGTCAAGGCCCTGGCCGGCCGAGGCATCGCCCGGGCCACCGGCCGTCAGGTGCGGGAGCCCCTGTCGGGCCAGCGGGCCGTGCGCCGCGAGCTGCTGGTCGGCCTCACCTCGGCCGAGCGCTTCGGGCTCGAGGTGGCCATGACCATCGACGCCGAGCGGGCCGGGGCCCGGATCCTCGAGGTCGACGTGCCCATGGACCACCTCCACACCGGGGGATCGTGGGGAGGCCGGCTCCACCGGGCCCGCCAGGGCGTGGACGTGGCCCGGGCCCTGTGGTCCCGCCTCACCACCTCCCGCCAGCGGCTGGTGGGCATCGGCCTGGTGCTGGCCATGGCCGCCCTGGCCGCCCTGTGGCAGGGCGAACGGGCCGAGCCCAGCAGCACGCCCCTGGCCCAGCAGCCCGACAAGGTCGTGGTCTTCGCCATCAACCCCATGGGCTTCAGCGACCTGGGCCGAGGCCTCACCCCCAACCTGGACCGGGCCATCGACAAGGGCGCGGTGGCGGCCATGAGCGTCCGCACCGCCAGCCGCCGCCCCCGCCTGGCCGAGGGCTACGTGAGCCTGGGCGCCGGCTACCGGCTGCGCTCCCCGCAGGGGGCGTCCATCGCCTACCCCTCCGACGAGGAGATCGGCAACGTCACCGCCGGCGAGGTGCTGCGGTCCCGCACCGGCGAGGCCGGCGACGGCGAGATCGCGGTCATCGGCGCCGCCGCCACCCTCGACATAAACGACGACTCGACCACCACCTCGAAGCCCGGCGCCCTGGGCGACGCCCTGGGCGACGCCGGCCGGGTGGGGGCGGTGGTGGGCAACGGCGACCGCCTGCCCGTGGGCCCGGCCGACGGGACCGTCAACCGCCCGGCGGCGCTGGCCCTCATGGACAGCACCCTCTCGGTGCCCACCGGGTCGATCCAGCCCGCCGACCTGCTCAACCGGGTTCCCAGCGCCCCCTACGGGGTGCGCAGCAGCCCCGACAAGATGATGGCGGCCATCGACGACGCGGCCCAGCGGGCCGACGTGATCTTCGTGGACCCCGGGGACCTGGACCGGGCCGACGCCTTCCGGGGCGACGCCTCGGCGACGGCCCAGTCCCGGGCCCGCACCGCGGCCATGCTCAACACCGACGCCATCCTGGGCCGGGTGCTGGACTGGGCCGCCGGCGACGACGTCACGGTCATGGTCGTCTCGGTGGCCCCGCCGGGCAGCACCTTCCGGCTGACCCCCATGGTGGTGGTGGGCCCCGGCGTCCCCCACGGCTACGTGGTCTCGCCCTCGACCAAGCGGGCCGGCCTGGTGGCCCTCACCGACGTGGCCCCCACCATCCTCGACGCCGTGGGCGTGGACGTGCCCTCCACCATGCCCGGCCGGGCCCTGGAGTACCAGGCCGCGGACGTCGACCTGGACGTCCTGGGCGACTACGACCGGGGCACCAACCTGCGGGAGCGCACCTACTACTCGCAGGCCGTCTGGTTCATCGTGTTCCAGGCCATCACCTACGGCTTCGGCGTGTTCGTGCTGTCCCGCCGGGCCAACCTGCCCCGCAGCGCGCCGGTCCTGCGGCTCATGGTGATGATCGCCGCCACCTTCCCGCTGGCCACGTTCCTGTTCCGGGCCCTGCCCATGTGGTCGGACCTGCCGGTGGCCGGCGGCGCCCTCATCCTGGTGGGCCTCACCGTGGGCATCGCCTGGCTGGCGTCGCGGGCCCGGCGCACGCCCCTGAGCCCCCTCAACTGGGTGCTGGCCGCCACCGTGGGCATCATCGCCCTCGACTGCGCCACCGGCACGTGGCTGCACGTGAACAGCTGGCTGGGCTACTCGCTGCACAGCGCCGGCCGCTTCTACGGCGTGCCCAACACCACGTTCGCGGTGGTGGCCGCCTCGGCCATCCTCCTGGCCTGCAGCCACGTGCAGTTCGCCCCCCGGCGCCGGGAGGCGGTGGCCACCGCCACCGCCCTGCTGGCCTTCGTGGTGCTGGTCGACGGGGCCCCCAGCCTGGGCGGTGACGTGGGCGGCATCCTCACCCTGGTGCCGGTGTTCGGGCTGCTCCTGTGGGTGCTGGCCGGGCGGAGGCTGCGGGTGCGGACCCTGGCCGTGGTGGGGGCGGCCACGCTGGTCGCCCTGTCGCTGGCCGCCGGGGTCGACCTGGCCCGCCCGCCGGCGTCGCGCACCCACCTGGGGCGCTTCACCGCCGACCTGCTCGACAACGGGCCCAGCGAGCTGACCACCACGTTCCTGCGCAAGCAGGACGCCAACTTCCGCATCCTGCAGGTGTCGATCTGGACGTGGCTGATCCCCATCGTGGCCGGCTTCCTCCTCTACGTCCTGGTCTACGAGCGCCAGTGGAGCGCCCTCCTGCCCCGGGGCGGGGCCCTGCGGGCCGGCGTGGTGGCCGTCATCTCGGGCAGCCTCCTGGGGTTCCTGGCCAACGACTCGGGACCGATCGTGATCGCCCTGTTCTTCGCCTACCTGGGCCCGTACCTCACCCTCCTGGCCCTGCACCGGAAGGGGGGCCGGCCCGAGCTGCTCACCGCGCCGAGCGACGAGCCCCCGCCCCCGCTCGACGGCGGCCAGCGGGCCCAGCCCCCCGACCCCCTCCTGGACCGCCTGGCCGGCGCCCGGTGACGCCGGTGCTGCGGGGCCTGCGCCGCACCCTCCTGGCCTTCGATCGGGGCGTCACCCTCGGCACCGTCCTGGAGCGCCTGGCCGCCGCCGGTCCCGGCCGCCTCCTGGTCGACGAGCGGGACGGGCCCCGGCTGACGGTGGGCGAGGCCGCCGACCGGGTCGACCGCTGGGCGGCGGCGGTGGCGGCCCGGGCCCGGCCCGGCGAGGTGGTGGTCGTCGCCACCCCCAACGGCTACGAGCAGGTGCTCCTGGCCCTGGCCGCCAGCCGGGCCGGGTGCGTGCCCGCCCCCGTCAACGACCGCATGCGCGACGACGAGATCGCCCACGTGGTGGCCGACGCCGGGGCCTCGCTGGTGCTGCGGTCCGTGGCCGACCTGCCGCCGGGCCCCCCGCTGGGCCGGGCCCACCCCGCCGGGCCCACCGACGTGGGCGCCGTCTTCTACACCTCTGGCACCACGGGTCGGCCCAAGGGCGCCGAGCTCACCCACCGGGGCATCCTGGGCGGTCTGAACCTGGCCGCCCTCCTGCCCACCACCGGCCGCGACCACGAGGCCGTGGCCAGCCTGCCCATGGCCCACATCATGGGGTTCATCACCGCCGTGGGCCTGGCCTGCGCCGCGGTGCCGGTGCGCTTCCTGCCCCGCTTCGACGCCGCCGCCGTGCTCGACGAGCTGGAGGGGCGCCGGGCCGGCATCTACGTGGGCGTGCCGGCCATGTACCGGATGCTGCTCGACGCCGGTGCCGCCGAGCGCGACCTGACCTCGGTCCGCCTCTGGGTCTCGGGCGCCGATGCCCTGCCGGCCGAGCTGGCCGATCGCTTCGCCCGCATGGGCGCGCTGGCCTCGGTGCCGGGCCTGGGCCCGGTGGGCCGGGCCGTCGTCGCCGAGGGCTACGGCATGGTCGAGACCGCGGGCGGGGCCGCGGCCCGGGTGGTGCTGCCCTTCCTGCCCGCGGCCCTGAGCCGGGTCGGGGTGCCGTTGCCCGGCTACCGCACCCGAGTGGTGGACGAGGACGGCGCCCCGGTGGCCCGGGGGGCGGTGGGGGAGCTCCAGCTCACCGGCCCGGGGGTGCTGAAGGGCTACCGGGGCGACGGGGAGGCCACCCGGGGGGCCTTCACCGACGACGGTTGGCTCCGCACCGGCGACCTGGTCCGCCGCGGGCCGCTGGGGGCCTTCACCTTCGAGGGCCGGGCCAAGGACGTCATCGTCCGGGGCGGCTACAACGTCTACGCCGTCGAGGTGGAGCAGGCTCTGGAGCGCCACCCGGAGGTGGCCGAGGCCGCGGTGGTGGGCCAGCCCGACGACCGGCTGGGCGAGGTGCCGGTGGCCGCGGTGCGGCCGGCCCCGGGGGCCGACCCGGACCCCGAGGACCTGCGGGCCTGGGCCACCGAGCAACTCAGCTCGTACAAGGTCCCGGTCCGCATCCGGGTGGTGGACGACCTGCCTCGCAGCGGCACCCGGAAGGTCCAGCGGGCCGAGGTCCGGGCCCTCCTGGCCGACGGCGGCTGAACGTCGCGCCTCCGCCCGTCCCGGCCGGGCGCGGGCCGCCCCGACCGACGTGAACGGGTAGCGTCCCGGCCCATGACGTCCCGGGGGCAGGAGATCGATCGCCGGCGCGTGCTGCGCCTGATGGGGGCCGGGCTGGTGACCGGTGCGGTGGCGCCGTGGCTGGCCTCGTGCTCCTCCGACGACGGGGGCGGCGCCGCGGCCTCGTCCACCACCACGACCACGGCGGCCACCACGACCACGGCGCCGCGGCCCCTGGGCCCGCTGGGCGAGGTCGACGCCAACGGCCTGCGGTTGCCCGAGGGCTTCACGTCGCGCATCGTGGCCCGCAGCGGCGAGGAGGTGGCCGGCACCGGCTACGCCTGGCACGGCAACCCCGACGGGGGGGCCTGCTTCGCCACCGACGACGGGGGCTGGATCTACGTGTCCAACTGCGAGGAGCTGGACACCGGCGGCGTGTCCATGGTCCGCTTCGACGCCGAGGGCGAGATCGTCGAGGCGGCCAGCATCTGCGAGGGCACCGACGTCAACTGCGCCGGCGGGGCCACCCCGTGGGACACCTGGCTCACCTGCGAGGAGGTCGCCGGGGGGCAGGTGTGGGAGACCGACCCGTGGGGCGTGGAGGCGGCGGTGGCCCGGCCGGCCATGGGCCGGTTCAAGCACGAGGCCGCGGCCGTGGACGAGGCGGCCGAGGTGGTGTACCTGAGCGAGGACGAGCCCGACGGCGCCCTGTACCGGTTCACCCCGTCGTCGTGGCCCGACCTCTCCGAGGGCGCCCTGCACGTGCTGGCCGGCGCCGAGGGGTCGCGCCGGTGGGCCGAGGTCCCCGACCCCTCCGGCACCTCGGGCCCGACCCGCAACCAGGTGGCCGATGTGGTCCGCTTCGCCGGGGGTGAGGGCCTGGCCCACTTCGAGGGCACCACCTACCTGGCGACCAAGCTCGACAACCGCATCTGGGCCCTGGACGGCGAGGACGTCACCGTGCTCTACGACGGCGCCACCACGGACGTCGCCGAGGACGGCCAGCCCCTCCTCACCGGCGTCGACAACATCTGCGTCGACTCCCGGGGCGACCGCTACGTGGCCGAGGACGGCGGCACCATGGACGTGGTCCGCCTGGCCGTGGACGGCACCATCGAGGCGGTGGCCCGGGTCGAGGGCGTGGAGGGCTCGGAGATCACCGGGCCGGCCTTCTCACCCGACGGCACCCGGCTGTACTTCAGCTCGCAGCGCAGCCCCGGCGTCACCTACGAGGTCACCGGCCCCTTCCCGCACGCGGCCCAGGGCCCCCACAAGTAGCCGCTCGGGGCGGGCCGGCCCGGGGTGGACCCGGGGATCGCCGCTCAGCCGGCGGTGGTGGCGGGGACGTCGCCCGACTCGACCACGGTGCTGGTGGTGCCGGCCGTGGTGGTGGGCCGATCCTCGACGTTGAGGTCCACGTCGAGCTTCCCGTCCACCACCTCCACCGGGTAGCGCTCCAGGCCCTCCCCGTCGGCCGGGGCGGTGAGGTCGGGGTCGCACCGGGCCCGGAACAGCTCCTCGTCGGGCTGCCACTCCCACACGCACTCGCGGTCGCGGTCGGGGGGTTGGGCCCGGAAGGCGTACCAGCCCTCCTCCGGGTCGTCGCCCAGGTGCTGGAGGATCAGGTCACGCTCCTTGGAGCCGGACACGTCGCCGTAGAGGATGGGGCCCCGCTCGTCGATCTCCTCGGCCAGGCGGGTGGCCCGCCCCCCTTGGAAGGTCTGGTCGCCCAGGCCCACCTCCACGCTCGGCTGGTTGGAGGCGAAGGTGGCCACGCCCCACAGGACCAGGGCCACCACGGCCAGGGCCACCCCGGAGACGGCCAGGGCCCGGCCGGCGTGGCCCCGCGACCGCGCCACCGGGCTCACGGGCGCCCGTCCCGACGGGGGTGCACGGCGCTCACCGGGACCGGGGCGCAGGCTGGGTCGGCGTCAGAGGCACCTGCGTAGTATCCCTGCCCGGGCCCGCGGGCATCGAGTCGCCCGGCCGCGGCCGGACCCCTTCGTGAGAGAGGCCACATGGACCTGTTCGAGTACCAGGGCAAGCAGTTCTTCGCCCACTACGACATCCCCGTCTCGCCCGGCGACGTGGCCACCACCGTGGACGAGGCCGTGGCCGTGGCCGAGCGCATCGCCGACTACCCGGTGGTGGTCAAGGCCCAGGTCCAGGTGGGGGGCCGGGGCAAGGCCGGCGGCATCAAGCTGGCCGACGACGTCGACGCCGTGCGCGAGCACGCCTCGAACATCCTGGGCATGGACATCAAGGGCCACACGGTCGAGCGCATCTGGATCGAGCACGCCTCCGACATCGCCGAGGAGTACTACGCCAGCTTCACCCTCGACCGCTCGGCCAAGCAGCACCTGGGCATGCTCAGCGCCCAGGGCGGCGTGGAGATCGAGGCCGTGGCCGAGACCGACCCCGACGCCATCGCCAAGATCTGGATCGACCCCGTCGACGGCCTCACCGAGGACGTGGCCCGCGACTGGGTGGCGGCGGCCGGGCTGAACCCCGACGCCACCGAGGGCGCGGTGTCCATCCTGCTCCAGCTGTACCGGGCCTACGTGGACGGCGATGCCGACCTGGTGGAGATCAACCCCCTCATCCTCACCCCGCAGGGCCAGGTCCACGCCCTCGACGCCAAGGTCACCCTGGACGGCAACGCCGCCTTCCGCCACGACTACGCCGAGTACGAGGCCACCCAGGAGCGCGACGAGCGGGAGCAGGCGGCCCACGACAAGGACCTCCAGTACGTCGGCCTGGACGGCACCGTGGGCGTCATCGCCAACGGCGCCGGGCTGGCCATGTCGACGGTCGACATCATCAACCAGGTCGGTGGCAAGCCGGCCAACTTCCTCGACATCGGCGGGGGGGCCAACGCCGATGTCATGGCCGGAGCCCTCGAGGTGATCACCGGCGACGAGAACGTGAAGAGCATCTTCATCAACATCTTCGGGGGCATCACCAAGGGCGACGAGGTGGCCAACGGCATCGTCCAGGCCCTGGGCCGGGTCGACATCGGCGTGCCCATGGTGATCCGCCTGGACGGCACCAACGCCGAGGAGGGCCGGAAGATCATCGCCGAGCAGACCGGCGGCAAGGTCCAGTCCAAGTCCACGATGCTCGAGGCCGCCGAGGCCGCCGTCGAGCAGGCCCGCTGAGCCGGCCGAGAGCGAGAGGAACGCTGTCATGAGCATCTTCGTGGACGAGACGACCAAGGTCGTCTACCAGGGCCTCACCGGCTCCCAGGGCCGCTTCTACGGCCTCCGCAACCGCGCCTACGGCACCCAGGTGGTGGCCGGCACCAACCCCAAGAAGGCCGGCACCGACGTCGAGGGCATCCCCGTCTTCGCCTCGGTGGCCGAGGCCCGGGAGGCCACCGGCGCCACCGTGTCGTGCGTCTTCATCCCCGCCGCCGGCGTGAGGGCGGCGGTCATGGAGGCGGCCGAGGCCGGCATGGAGCTGGTGGTGGTCATCACCGAGGGCGTCCCGGCCCAGGACGAGGCCTGGTTCTTCAACAAGGTGAAGCGGGACTTCCCCGGCACCCGCATCCTGGGCCCCAACTGCCCCGGGCTCATCAGCCCCGGCAAGGCCAACATCGGCATCACCGCCGGCGAGATCGCCCAGCCCGGTGGCCCGGTGGGCATCGTGAGCCGCTCCGGCACCCTCACCTACCAGGCCCTCTACGAGCTGAAGCTGGCCGGCATCGGCGTCACCACCTGCGTGGGCATCGGCGGCGACCCGGTCCCCGGCACCAGCTTCATCGATTGCCTGGAGGCCTTCGAGGCCGACCCCGACACCAAGGCCGTCATGATGATCGGCGAGATCGGCGGCTCGGCCGAGGAGGAGGCCGCCGAGTTCATCGCCACCAAGATGTCCAAGCCGGTCTCGGCGTACGTCGCCGGCGTCACCGCCCCCCCCGGCAAGAAGATGGGCCACGCCGGCGCCATCGTCTCCGGCGGCAAGGGCACGGCCAAGGCCAAGATCGAGGCCTTGGAGGCGGCCGGTGTCCGGGTGGGCCAGAACCCGACCGAGGCCGGCGCCCACATGGTCGACATCGTCAAGGAGCTGGGCCTGGCCTGAGCCGGCCCGGCTCCCACCTCTCGCCCCCCACACCCGGGCGCTGAGCGGCGGGCCGCCTAGGCGGTGGGCGGCGGAGGGGGCGATCGCTCCGCGGCCTCGTCGGCCGGGGGTGCCGGGGGCGGCCCGGGGATGACCTCGGTCCCGGGGTCGTGCAGGCCGCCCGGCGCGGGGGCGGGCTCGGGCTGGGGATCGAGCGGCGGCGCCGGCTGGGGATCGAGCGGCCCCGGCTCGGGCACGGGCTGCGGCGGTGCGGGTTGGGGGGCGCCAGGGTCCGAGGCCCGGGGGGCCGATGGCTCGGGCGGGGCCGACCAGGTCGCGGCGGCGCCGGGCTGGCCGTGGAGGACGGTCTGGTCCCACGCCGCCGGGGCCTCGGTGGCGCCGGAGGGCCAGGGGCCGGGGGCCGCCTCCTGGGCCCACGGGTCGGGCGAGGGCCCGGGCGCGGGCCACGATGCCTGACCGGGTGGGGGACCGGGCTGGTGCCAGGCCGGGGCGGGCCCGGGGTCGGGGGCGTGCCACTGGCCGGGGCCTGCGGCCGGCTGCGGCCACGCTCCCGGGTCCGGGGCGGCGGCCGGCTGGGGCCACTGGCCCGGGTCGGCCTGGGGGGCCATCGGCCCGCCCGGGCCCGGGCCCGGGCCGGCGGGGGGCGGCCACGGCCCGGTGGCCGGGTTCGGCCCGGCCGCCTGCCGTCGGGACTCGACCAGGCCCAGCACCGTGCCGGCGGCCACGCCGGCCAGGCCCAGGGCCAGGAGGAACATGCCCAGCCCGAAGTCCACGCCGATCCCACCCAGGTTCTCCCCGCCGGAGGCCAGGATGCTCACCGCGTAGCCGAGCCAGAGGAGGACGGCCATGGCCAGGCAGACGAGCTGGAGCTGGAGCAGGGTGAAGCCGCCGACCTCCCGGCCCTCGGCGCCGGGGACGAGAGCCCGGGCCACGGCGATGCCCCCGGCGGCCAGGGCCAGCAGGGGGATCCAGGTGCCGACCCCGAAGAGGCCGGGGGAGAAGTCGGTGGTCCACACCGACCAGCCCACGTCCGGGCCGGGGCCGTCGGACTTGAAGATGCGAACGAACGAGAAGAGCAGGGTGAGCAGCCCCGACACGCCGGCCACCAGGGCGGGGATCGGGACCACCAGGCCCCGGCCGGGGGCCGGCGGGGCCGGGGGAGCGGGTTGAGGGCTGGGGGGCCAGGCCACGGGCGAGCCTCCTGGGACGGGGTCGAGGTCGGTCTAGCGCACCCGGCCCCGGGCGGGGCAGGCCGGCCCCGGCGGTCTACCCCGTCGTCGTGGGCCCGACCCCGCCGCCGGCGAGCGCCACCGCCGCGTCTGGGTGGCAGGCCCTGTCGCACCGGGAGCCAGGGGCGGCGGCTGGTAGCTTCGCCCGACGTGCGCGTCGGGGTGCTGGTGTCGGGAACGGGGTCGCTCCTCGACGCGTTCCTGGCCGCCGGCGTGCCCGTCGTGGTGGTGCTGGCCGACCGGCCCTGCCCGGCGCTGGCCCGGGCCGAGCGGGCGGGCGTGGCCACCGAGCTGGTGGAGCGCGACCGCTACGACGCGGGCTTCGACCGTGAGGCCTACTCGGCCCTGGTGGCCCAGCGCCTGCAGGCCCACGGTGTCGAGTTGGTGGCCATGGCCGGCTTCGGCACCATCCTGGGCCGGGCCGCCCACGACACCTACGGCGGGCGGTTGCTCAACACCCACCCGGCCCTGCTCCCGGCGTACAAGGGATGGCACGCGGTCCGCGACGCCCTGGCCGACGGGGCCACCGTGACCGGCTGCACCGTCCACGTGGCCGGCCTGGAGGTGGACACCGGGCCCGTCCTGGCCCAGGAGGAGGTCCCCGTCCTCCCCGGCGACGACGAGGCCCGCCTGCACGAGCGGATCAAGGCCGTCGAGCGCCGCCTCTACCCGGAGACCGTGCTGGCCGTCATCGCCCGCGGCTCGGTCCTGCCCCCCGGGGCCGGGGTCGCGCCGGAGCCCCCGTCCCCCACCGCCCAGGAGGCCTGAACCGGTGCGCGCCCTGCTCTCCGTGTACGACAAGACCGGCATCGTGGCCCTGGCCCGGGGCCTGGCCGACGCCGGTTGGGGCCTGGTCTCCAGCGGGGGCACGGCCCGGGAGGTGGCGGCCGCCGGCATCGCCGTGACCGACGTGGCCGAGCTGACCGGGGCGCCGGCCATCCTTGGCCACCGGGTCATGACGCTGCACCCCAAGGTCCACGGGGGCCTGCTGGCCGACCGCCACGACCCCGAGCACCGGGCCGACATGGAGGCCCACGGCATCGAGGGCATCGACCTCCTGGTGGCCAACCTCTACCCCTTCGGGTCCGACCCGGCCGACTTCACCCACGGCGGCACGGCCGGCCCCGTCGACCTCATCGACATCGGCGGCCCGGCCATGATCCGGGCCGGGGCCAAGAACCACGCCCACGTGGCCGTGGTGGTCGACCCGGCCGACTACCAGCCGGTGCTGGACGAGGCCCGGGCCCCGGGCGGGATCTCCACCGCCACCCGCCGCCGCCTGGCGGCCAAGGCCTTCGCCACCACCGCGGCCTACGACACCGCCATCGCGGCCTGGTTCGCCTCCTCCGGCGAGGACGCCCCCGGGCCGGCCCCCGAGAGCGCGGCCGCCGCAGGCGAGGCCGCCCCGCCCGCCGTCGGGTCGGTCCCGGCTGGCGACGACCCGCTCCCCGCCGTCCTGGAGATCACCGCGGCCCGCGAGCCCCTGGCCCTCCGCTACGGCGAGAACCCCCACCAGCGGGCCGCCCTGTACCGCACGGCGGGAGCCGACCCGTGGTGGGCGCACGTGGCCCAGCACTCGGGCCTGGCCCTCAGCTACCTGAACCTCTACGACGCCGACGCGGCCTGGCTCCTGGCCCACGACCTGGCCCGGGCCACCGGCCAGGTGGCGTGCGCCATCATCAAGCACGCCAACCCGTGCGGCGCGGCGGTGGCCCCCACCCTGGCCGAGGCCTACCAGGCCGCCTTCGACTGCGACCCCCGCTCCGCCTTCGGCGGCATCGTGGCCACCTCGGCCCCCATCGACCCGGCCACCGTCGAGGAGATGGTGGCCGCGGCCCAGGCCGACGTGGTCATCGCCCCCGGCTACGGCGACGGGGTGGTCGACGCCCTGCGGGCCAAGCGCAAGAACACCCGCCTCCTGGAGGCCCCGGCCCCGGTGCCCGACCCGTTGCACGTCCGCCCGGTCACCGGCGGCTACCTGGTCCAGGAGCCCCACCGCTTCGTGAGCGACCCGGCCACCTGGCGAGTGGTCACCGAGCGGCAGCCCACCGCCGAGGAGCGGGCCGACGCCGTGCTGGCCTTCCGCATCTGCGGCTGGGTCACCTCCAACGCCATCGTCCTGGCCAAGGACGGGGTGGCCTGGGGCATCGGCGCCGGGCAGCAGAACCGGGTGGAGGCCGGGCAGATCGCGGCGGCCAAGGCCGCGGGGCGGGCTGCCGGCGGGGCCTGCGCCAGCGACGCCTTCTACCCCTTCCCCGACGGCGTGGAGGCCGCCGCCACGGCCGGCGTGGCCGTGGTCGTCCAGCCCGGGGGCTCGGTGCGCGACGACGAGGTCATCGCCAAGGCCGACGAGCTGGGCCTGGCCATGCTCCTCACCGGCGAGCGCCACTTCCTCCACTGACGCAGGAGACGCTGACCATGACCGCGATCACCATGGACGGCGAAGCCGTCGCCACCCGGATCAAGGGCGAGCTGCGGGCCCGCATCGACACCGTGGTCGAGGCCACGGGCGCGCCCCCGGGCCTGGGCACCCTCCTGGTCGGCGACGACGGGCCCAGCCACCGCTACGTCAGCATGAAGCACGCCGATTGCGCCGAGCTGGGCATCGCCAGCGTGGACGAGCGCCTCCCGGCCGACGCCACCACGGCCGATGTCGAGGCTGTGATCGACCGGTGGAACGCCGACCCCGCCATCGACGCCGTCCTGCCCCAGCACCCCTTCCCCCCCCACCTCGACTACGAGGCACTGTTCCGTCGCATCGAGCCCGACAAGGACGCCGATGGCCTCCACCCGGTGAACCTGGGCCGCCTGGTCATGGGGGTCGACGCCCCCCGGGCCTGCACGCCGGCGGGGATCGTGGAGCTGCTGGTGGCCCACGGCGTGCCCATCGAGGGCCGCCACGTGGTCATCGTGGGTCGGGGCCTGACCATCGGCCGGCCCCTGGCCAACCTGCTCTCGCTCAAGGCCCCCCACGCCAACGCGGCCGTCACGGTGGTCCACACCGGGGTGCCCGACCTGGCCACCCACACCCGCCAGGCCGACATCCTGGTGGCCGCGGCCGGCTCGCCGGGCCTGATCGTGGCCGACATGGTGAAGCCCGGGGCCGCGGTGGTGGCCGCCGGCGTGACCTTCGAGGGGCGACGGGTGGTCTCCGACGTGGCCGACGACGTGGCCGAGGTGGCGGGCTGGCTGTCGCCCCGCATCGGCGGCGTCGGCCCCCTGACCCGGGCCCTGCTCATGGCCAACACCGTGGCCGCGGCCGAGCGCCGGGCCGCGGCCCTGGCCGCCGGGGGCTGACACCGCCGGGCCGGCCCCACCCGGGGGACCGACCCGACCCCGGGTGCCTAGGAGGCGTTCTTCCTGGTGTAGGCCCGCACGGCCAGCGGGGCGCACACGGCGGTGATGGCGGCCAGCCAGATCCAGGTGTAGGCCACCGGGTGGGCGATGGACCAGGGGTCGCCGGCGGCCACCGGGGTGTTGGGGTTGCCGAACAGCTCCCGCAGGGCGTCGGACAGGGTGGTCACCGGGTTCCACTCGGCGATGGTCCGGACCACGCTGGGCATGGAGGCCACCGGCACGAAGGTGCTGGCGATGAAGGTCAACGGGAAGATGGTGGCGAACCCGATGCCGGTGACGCCCTCGGGGGTGCCGACGATGGCTCCCAGCAGGATGCCCACCCAGATCATGGCGAAGGCGAAGGCCACCATCAGGCCGTAGGCGGCCAGGGCGTCGACGAAGGAGCCCCGGATGCGCCACCCGATGGCCAGCCCGGTCAGGGACATGATGACGATGGGCAGCATCGTCTTCATCAGGTTTGACAGGGCGTAGCCGCCCATGACGGCCCCCTTGCTGATGGGCAGGGAGCGGAACCGGTCGATGGCCTGGTTCTTCTGGTCGTTGGCGATGCTCATGGCCGCGCCGAAGGCGGTGAACACCAGGGTCTGGGCCATGATCCCGCCCATCAGGAACTCCCGGTAGCTGCCGCCGCCGGGCACGTCGATGGCCCCCCCGAAGACGTAGGCGAACAGCACCACGAACATCACCGGCTGGATGGTGGCGTCGCTGAGCTGCTCGGGCTGGCGCTTCATGTGGATGAGGCCCCGGCGGGCCAGGATCCAGGTGTCGTGGAGCAGGCCCCGCCGGGGGTGGAGGTCCGTGGCCGGCTCGGCCGCCTCGACGGCGAGCTCGCCGGTGGTGGTGGCGGTGGTCGCGGTCATCGCAGGGCCTCCTGGGGGGTCGTGTCGGTCGGTGCGGACTCGTCGTCGGTGATGGGCGAGCCGGTGAGGGTGAGGAACACCTCGTCCAGGGTGGGCTGGCGCAGGCCCAGGTCCTCCACCCCCAGCCGGGCGTCGGTCAGGGCGTTGGCCACCGCGGCCAGGCTGGCCACGCCGTCGGCGGTGGGGGCCACCACCGACCGGATGGGCCGGTCGATGGCCGGCTCGGACCCGGTGATGCGGGCCAGGATGCCGGCCGCCTCGTCCAGGCGGCTGGCCTCGGAGACCACGATGCCGATGTTGTCCCCGCCCACCTCCCGCTTCAGGGTGCGGGCGTCGCCCCGGGCGATGACGGCGCCGTGGTCGATGACGAGGATGTCGTCGGCCAGGCGCTCGGCCTCCTCCAGGTACTGGGTGGTGAGCAGCAGGGTGGTGCCCCGCCCGACCAGCGTGTCGAGCACGTCCCACAGCTCGGTCCGGGCCCGGGGGTCGAGCCCGGTGGTGGGCTCGTCGAGGAACAGCACCTCGGGCCGGGCCACCAGGGTGGCGGCCAGGTCGAGGCGGCGCCGCATGCCGCCGGAGTAGGCCGAGGTGACCTTGTCGCCCGCGTCGGCCAGGGAGAACTGGGCCAGCAGCTCGCCGGCCCGGTCCTTGGCCTGCCGGCGGGGGAGCTGGTGGAGCTCGCCGATCATGACCAGGTTCTCGTGCCCGGTGAGGAGCGGGTCGACGGTGGCGTCCTGGGCGGCCAGGCCGATGCGGCGCCGCACCTCGGTGGCCTGGGTGCGCACGTCGTAGCCGGCCACCGTGGCCGTGCCCTCGGTGGGCTCGGACAGGGTGGTGAGGATGCGCACCGCGGTGGTCTTGCCGGCCCCGTTCGGGCCCAGGACGGCGGTGACGGTGCCGGTGGGGACGACGATGTCGACCCCGGCCAGCGCCGTCTTCTCGCCGTAGCGCTTGACCAGGCCGTGCGCGTCGATGGCGGGGGGTGAGGTCATCGGAGCTCCGTGGAGGGGGGGCGGTGGGGGCCCGGGCCGGGCCCTGCATGGTGGCAGAAGGTCATCGTCACGAGGTCGGATTTTCCGTCGGGGGACAGGTGGGAGCAGGAGGTCGAGGGCCGGGCAGGGGGTGGGCCGGCCCGGCCCGGCAGCGACGCGGGCGATCAGGGTTCGATCGGTGAGACGGCGCCGCCGGCCGGAACTCATCGCCCCGGGGGCGACACGACCCGACGGTACGACGTCGGCCCCCCCGGAAGCCAGGGGCCCGGTGATGCTGGCCTAGCCTCGCGGCCCCATGACGCGCATCGCCGACCTGCTCGCCGCCGGGCGCACCGTCTCCTTCGAGTTCCCCCCGCCCAAGACCCCCGAGGCCCTCGTCGCCTTCGACGAGGCCATGGACGACCTGGCCGGCCTGGCCCCCGACTTCATCTCGGTCACCTACGGGGCGCTGGGCACCACCCGGGACACCACCCGGGACGTGGTCATCCGGGTGGACAAGGAGCGGCCCTTCCCGGCCATGCCCCACCTGACCTGCGTGGGCCACACCCGGGCGGAGCTCCACGAGCTGCTGACCCACTACCGCCAGGCCGGCATCGACAACGTGCTGGCCCTGGCCGGCGACCCGCCGGCCGACGGCTCGGAGGCCGGGGGCGACTTCGCCTACGCCACCGAGCTGATCGAGCTGGTGGCCGAGGTGGGCCCCTTCTCGGTGGGCGTGGCCGCCTTCCCCGAGGTCCACCCCCGGTCCCCGGACCGGGCCACCGACCGCCGCTTCCTGGCCGCCAAGCTGGCCGTGGCCGACTTCGCCATCACTCAGTTCTTCTTCGATCCCGCCGACTACCGACGCATGGTCGACGAGTTGGACGCGC
The DNA here is from genome assembly GCA_035630295.1 of Acidimicrobiales bacterium. Taxonomy (NCBI): domain Bacteria; kingdom Bacillati; phylum Actinomycetota; class Acidimicrobiia; order Acidimicrobiales; species Acidimicrobiales bacterium. The sequence goes on from DASQKY010000002.1 coordinate 42,343, forward strand.
TGGGTTGCACCACCCCGGTGATCCCCGGCGTCTTCCCGTTCACCAGCGTGGCCGGCCTGCGCCGCATGGCCGGCATGAACGGCAGCGCCATCCCGGCCGCGCTCGAGCCCCGCCTCCAAGCGGTCGACGGCGACCCGGCCGCCACCCGGGCCCTGGGCGTGGAGGTGGCCACCGAGCTGGGAGCCGCCCTCCTGGCCGACGGCGTGCCCGGGCTGCACCTCTACACCATGAACCGGGCCGCCTCGGTGCGCCAGGTGTGCACCGACCTCGACCTCCGGCCGTCGCCCGACGCCGGGAGCCCCCCGGCCTGAGGCCGGGGACACGGTGACGGGCGCGCTGCGGCCCCGCCGGCGGCGCGCCGGGGCCCACCCCCGGCCCGCCGGGCCCGGGGCCTGACCGGTGGCCGCCCCCGCGCCGCGCCGCGCCGGCTGGTCGCCGTCGGACCTGCAGGCCCTGGCCGTCGGCGGGTTGGCCGCGGTGGCTGCCTTCGTGGCCGGCCTGGCCGGCTGCGCCCCGGTGGGCGTCCACGCCACCGACGTGGCCCTGACCGCCCTGCTGGCTGCGGCGGTGACGGCCCTGGGGGCTCGGGCCACCCCCCTGGCCCTGGGGATCGGCGCCGCGGTGGCCGCCATCGCCGGCGGCGACGTGCTCCTGCGCGGGCTGGGCCTGGCCGCGGTGGCCGGGGCCGTCCTGCTGGCGGTGGCCGACCGCCGGCGGGCCGGGGCCGAGGGCGCCGGCCCGGGGGACTCCGACGGTGGGGACGGGCCCGTGGCCGGCCCGCCCGCCGAGGGACGGCGATCCGCCCCCACCGAGCGGTGGCGGCCGGTGGCCGGCGCGGTGGTGGCCCTGGTCGTGGTCCAGGTGCTGCTCCGGCTCCCGTTCACGGCCCCCACCCGGGGCTCGGCCGCGGTGGCCGCCCTCGGTCTGTTGCCCATCGCCTGGTCCGGCCGGCGGCACCTGGCCCCGGCCACCCGGCGGGTGGTGCGCCGGGCCTCGTGGGCCCTGGCCGCGGTGGTGGCGGTGGGCCTGGGCACCGGGCTGGCCGCCGGGCTGGGGGCGGCGTCGTCCATCCGGGACGGGGTGCGGGGCACCGACGCCGGTGTGGACGCGGTGCGCGACGGCGACGAGGAGGCCGCCCACCGGCACTTCGCCGCCGCCGAGGTCGACCTCCGGGACGCCCGGGCCCGGACCCGGGCCTGGTGGGCCACCCCCGCCCGCCACCTGCCCCTCGTCGCCCCCCAGATGGAGGCCCTGGACGCGGTGGCCGACGGCGGGGCCCGCACCGCCGGGGTGGCCGCCGCCGGCGCCCAGCGCCTCGACGCCGACCGGCTCCGCCTGGTCGACGGCCGGCTCGACCCCGAGGCGGTGGCCGCCGCCGGCCCCGTCCTGCGGGACGTGGCCGTGCGCACCGCCGCCCTCCGAGCCGAGCTGGCCGCCAGCGACGGGGGGGACGTGTGGCGCCTGGGCCCGGTGGCCCGGGCGTTCGAGCGGTTCTCCGACGCGGTGGCCGACGCCGAGGGCAGCGCCCGCACCGGCGTGCTGGCCGCCGAGGTGGGCCCCGCCCTGCTGGGCCGGGACGGCGTGGCCCGGTACCTCGTGGCCTTCGTGACCCCGTCCGAGGCCCGGGGCACCGGCTTCCTCGGCAACTACGGCCTGCTCACCGTCACCGACGGGCGCCTGGAGCTGGAGGAGGTGGGCCGCAACAAGGACCTCAACGCCGCCGGCCCCGACACCAAGGAGATCACCGGCCCGCCCGACTACCTGGCCCGGTACGGACGCTTCGAGCCGGCCTCCACCTGGGAGAACGTCACCTTCACGCCCGACGGCCCGACCGCCGCGCAGGTCATGGCCGAGCTGTACCCGCAGTCCGGCGGGGTGGAGGTGGACGGGGTGATCCGCATCGACCCCACCGGCCTGGCCCGCCTGCTGCGCCTCACCGGGCCGGTCGAGGTCGAGGGCCTGCCCTACCCCCTGGACGCCACCAACGTGGTCGAGTTCCTGGAGGTCGAGCAGTACCGGCTCTTCGCCGTGCGCCAGGACCGCATCGACCTGCTGGGCCAGGCCGCCGAGGCCACCTTCGCCGCCCTCACCTCCGGCCCCGGCCCGGCCCCGGCCCGCCTGGCCCGCACCCTGGGCCCGGCCGTGCGGGGTGGCCACGTCACGCTGTGGATGCGGGACCCCGCGGCCCAGGCCCTGGTCGAGCGGCTGGGGGCGTCGGGGGCGGTGCCCCCGGTGCGGGGCGACGGGTTCGGCGTGGTCACCCAGAACACCGGGGGCGGCAAGATCGACGCCTTCCTCCAGCGCTCCATCCGCTACACGGCCACCGTGGACGCCGCCACCGGGGCGGTGGAGGCCACGGCCGAGATCGGGCTCCGCAACGAGGCCCCCGGCCGCGGCGAGCCGCCCTACCTGATCGGCAACCTGGTCGGGGCCCCGCCCGGCACCAACCGCATGTGGCTCTCGGTGTACTCGCCGTTCGAGCTCACCTCGGCCTCGGTCGACGGGAGGCCGCTCGACCTGGAGCGGGGCCGGGAGCTGGGTCGCAACGTGTGGTCGGCCTTCGTCACCGTGGGCCCGGGGGAGACGGCCAACGTCACGGCCCGCTTCGCCGGCAGCGTCGACCTGTCGGGGGGCCGGTACCGCTTCGACCTCCTGCCCCAGGTCATGGCCCGGCCCGACCGGGTCGACGTGGTGGTCCAGGCGCGGGGCGGCGCCCTGGCCCCCCGGCCGGCGTCACCCGCCCCCCCGGGCGGGCTCGAGGAGGTGGACGGGGGGCTGCGGGCCAGCGTGGCCGACGCCCGGGGCACCTTCACGGTGGTGGCCGACGTCCGCCGCTCCGACCGCTGACGCTCCCCGGCGCTCGTCGTCCGGTCCCCGGCCAGCACGGAGCGGAGCGAGGCCCTCGACCTGCGTCACGCTCAGTGGTAGTCTCGTTGTGTCCACCACCGACCGTGTTGCCCTGATCGCCACACCGAGGTCCCGCCATGCTCCGCAAGATCGTCTTCGTGCTCGTCGCCCTGGCCCTGCCCCTGGTGGCCGCCTCGGCCGCCTCGGCCGAGCAGTACCCCCCGACCGGTGACGGCCCGGCCCCCAGCACCGCCGTGGTCGACGAGGGCTCCGAGGGCGGCGGGGCGCCGCTGCCCGACACCGGGACCGACGTGACCCTGCTGGCCGGCGTGGCCTTCGTGCTGGTGGCCGGCGGCGCCGTGGCCGTGGTGGCCTCCCGGCGCCGGGGCGCGGCCCTGCGGGCCTGACCGCGGTCCCCTCCGGGCCGTCCGGATCGGCCGACCCGGCCCGGGTCGAGCTCGGGCCGGCCCCCGGCGGCGGTCCCGTTGAGCAGACAAGTCTGAGACATCTACGATCGCCGGCATGGCCAAGATCAAGGTGCAGAACCCGGTCGTCGAGCTCGACGGCGACGAGATGACGCGGATCATCTGGGCGTTCATCAAGGACCAGCTGATCCTCCCCTACCTCGACGTCGAGCTGGAGTACTACGACCTCGGCATCGAGCACCGGGACGCCACCGACGACCAGGTCACGGTGGACGCGGCCGAGGCCATCAAGCGCCACGGGGTGGGGGTCAAGTGCGCCACCATCACCCCCGACGAGGTCCGGGTCACCGAGTTCGGCCTCAAGAAGATGTGGGTGTCGCCCAACGGCACCATCCGCAACATCCTGGGCGGGGTCGTGTTCCGCGAGCCCATCATCATGAGCAACGTGCCCCGCCTGGTGCCGGGCTGGACCAAGCCCATCATCATCGGGCGCCACGCCCACGGCGACCAGTACAAGGCCACCAACTTCAAGGTCCCGGGCCCCGGCACCCTCACCATCACCTACACGCCCGACGACGGCTCCGAGCCGATCGAGCACGTGGTGGCCACCTACCCCGAGGGCGGTGGCGTGGCCATGGGCATGTACAACTTCACCCGCTCCATCGAGGACTTCGCCCGGGCCTCGTTCTCCTACGGCCTGGCCCGGCGCTACCCGGTCTACATGTCGACCAAGAACACCATCCTCAAGGCCTACGACGGCGCCTTCAAGGACATCTTCCAGGAGATCTTCGACGCCGAGTTCAAGGCCGACTTCGATGCCGCCGGCCTCACCTACGAGCACCGCCTCATCGACGACATGGTGGCCGCGGCCATGAAGTGGGAGGGCGGCTACGTCTGGGCCTGCAAGAACTACGACGGCGACGTGCAGTCCGACACCGTGGCCCAGGGCTTCGGCTCGCTGGGGCTCATGACATCGGTGCTGACCACGCCCGACGGCGCCATCGTCGAGGCAGAGGCGGCCCACGGCACGGTCACGCGGCACTACCGCATGCACCAGCAGGGCAAGCCGACCTCGACGAACCCGATCGCCTCGATCTACGCGTGGACCCGCGGGCTGCAGCATCGCGGCAAGCTCGATGACAACCAGCAGCTCATCGATTTCGCCTCGACCCTCGAGGACGTCGTCATCAAGACCGTCGAGAGCGGCAAGATGACGAAGGACCTCGCGACGCTGATCTCGGATGACGCGCCGTACCTGACGACCGAGGACTTCCTCGCGGCGCTCGACGAGAACCTGAAGGCCCGGTTGGGCTAGCTACACGCCCCAGTTCGGCGACGGCGCCACGAATTCGGTGATGGTGCCTGCCGGCCCGGTGACCCCGACGTAGATGGCGAGGCCCGTGAATCC